>CAIXHI010000052.1 GCA_903919215.1 uncultured Acidimicrobiaceae bacterium | reverse complement strand
GGCACTTCGGCGGCAAGAAGTGGTTCACCGGCCCGAAGGTGCAAGGCACCAAGGAAGAGCTGTTGGCCATCGAGCGCGAGCTCGATGCAGTGGAACACGGACACGCGGTTCCTCCCGAGCTGGAGTCCAGCGTGGTCGAACACCCGCACGGACACCAGTCCTGACATGGAATGCACCCCGGACCGAGGTCGCCCCTCGGTTCGGGGGCGCACCATTTGTGATGCTGTTCACGTGGCGTAGTAGCTTCATCCCCGATGTCTGACTTCCTGCGCGACTACCTCAACGTGGTGTGGTTCGCGGCCATTGCACTCGTGCTGGCCAGCCTGCTCCTCGGCATCTCCGCCATCATCCGGCCCAACAAGCCATCGGCGGAGAAGAACATCGCCTATGAGAGCGGCGTCAACCCGGTCGGCGACGGTTGGTCGCAGAGCCAGGTGCGCTACTACATCTTCGCCCTGTTGTTCGTGGTGTTCGACGTGGAAGCAGTGTTCATCTTCCCGTGGGCCACCCGCCTCGAGACGTACGGCACGTTCGGCCTCGTTGAGATGGGTATTTTCGTCTTCGTCCTGCTCCTTGGCCTCGTGTACGCGTGGCGCAAGGGCGTACTGCGCTGGGTGTAATCACATGGGTCTCGTCGACAAGGGGCGCTTGCCCAAACCTCTCACGTCCCTGTTCAACATGGGCCGTTCCTACAGCCTCTGGGTGTACCAGTGGGGCTTGGCGTGCTGCGCCATCGAGATGGGTGCTGCGTTTGCCTCGCCGCGCTACGACGTGATGCGCCTCGGCGTCATCCCGCTGCCCGCCAGCCCTCGTCAGGCCGACCTCGTGGTCATCTCTGGCACCGTCACCGACAAGATGGCCCCCAGCATCAAGCGTCTCTACGAGCAGATGCCCGAGCCGAAGTACGTCATCAGCATGGGTTCGTGCGCCAACTGCGGCGGCCCCTACTGGGACAGCTACTCGGTCACCAAGGGTGTCGATCAGATCATCCCGGTTGATATCTACGTACCCGGCTGCCCGCCGCGACCCGAGGCCTTGCTGGAAGGTGTCGTGCTCCTGCAGCAGCGCATCAAGAATGAGGACATGGGTGCCCGTTGGCGTGGCGAGGGCTACAAGGCCATCGTGCGCGAGCCGATCGTCGTGGGAGGTGGCCCCGTTGAGTGATGACACGCTTGCACTCCCCGGTGACGCACTGCGCGAAGGCGTGGTCTCGGCCTTGCGCGATGCGCTCGGCGCAGATCTGCTCGACAGCCTGATCAAGCCCAACGACGATGTGTGGGTGCGTGTCAGCAGCGAGGCCTGGCAGCAGGCCGGTCGTGTGCTGCGCGACACCGTCGGTTGCGACTATTTCTGCTTCCTCTCCGCCATCGACTGGATGCCCAGCCCGTACGGCAAGAGTGAAGACGACCCGACGGCACCCGTCCCCGAGCGCAGCACCGAGATCGTGCAGGGCTATGCCGGTGGCGACACTCGCTTTCAGGTGTTCGCCCGCGTCACCAATCTGTCGAAGCACTTCGGGGTCACGATCAAGGCCGATGTGGCCGACGAGGCCCTCGCCGTGGACAGCTGGATCCCGGTCTACGCCGGCGCCAACTGGCATGAGCGCGAGTGCCACGAGATGTTCGGGATCGGTTTCACCGGCCACCCCGACCTGCGCAACATGTACCTGCCCACCGACTTCGAGGGGCACCCGCTGCGCAAGGACTTCCCGTTGCTGGCGCGCATCATCAAGCCGTGGCCAGGTCTCGCCGATGTGGAACCGCTGCCCGGTGGCGACGACGATGAAGAAGGTGCAGAGTCGTGACTGACATCGCAGATCGTCAGAAGCTCAGCTACATCGCGGCCCAGGCCGCCGATGCCCGCTTGAACGTCGAGCTCGAGACCGAGGGTATGACCCTCAACATCGGCCCGCAGCACCCCGCCACGCACGGCACCCTGCGCATCATCGTGCGTCTCGACGGTGAGCAGGTGATCTGGGCCGAGCCCAGCGCCGGTTACATGCACCGCGGCTACGAGAAGCTCACTGAGGTGCGCACGTTCCCGCAGGTCACGGCACTCGTCAACCGCATCGACTGGCTGGGCAGCTTCGCCAACGAAGTGCCGTTCATCCTGGCTGCTGAGAAGCTGATGGACATCGAGGCCCCGGCCCGTGCCCAGCACATTCGCACGATCCTGTTCGAGCTCAGCCGCATCGCCAACGTGTCGTTGTTCCTCGGCGACCTTGGTGTGCAGCTCGGCGCAGTCACCCCGGTGTTCATGGCGTTCCGCGACCGTGAGCATGTGCTGAACCTGATCGAGTCGGCGACCGGTGGTCGTTTCCACCCCAACTTCGACCGCATCGGCGGCTTGAAGGACGATCTGCCGGCTGGCTTCATCACCGAGTGCAAGCAAGTGATGAAGAAGTTGCGCAACTTCTGCGACGAGATGGAAGATCTGCTGTTCGGCAACGAGATCTTCCAGAGCCGTCTCCGCGGTATCGGTGTCATCCCGGCCGAGGTGGCCAAGCAGTACGGCCTGTCCGGCGCCAACCTGCGCGCCAGCGGCGTCGACTGGGACCTGCGCCGCGACCAGAAACTGCCGCTCGCCTACGACAAGGTGGAGTGGAAGGTCTGGACCCATCCGGACGGCGACTGTTTCGCTCGTTGCTGGATCCGTCTGCAGGAGACCCGCGAGGCCACCAAGATCGTCGACCAGTTGCTCGACACGATGCCCAGCGGCCCGGTGATGGCCAAGGTGCCGCGCATCATCAAGGTGCCCGAGGGCGAGGCGTTCGTCAGCACCGAGAACCCGCTGGGTGAGATGGGCTACTACGTCGTCAGCAAGGGCGACCTTGGCCCGTTCCGCGTGAAGATCCGCTCGGCCAGCTTCAACAACGTCTCCATCGTGCCGTGGGTGTTGCGTGGCGTGTACGTCCCCGACGTCATCTCCATCCTCGCCTCGCTGTACTTCATCCTG
>CAIXHI010000051.1 GCA_903919215.1 uncultured Acidimicrobiaceae bacterium | reverse complement strand
GCACTCGCACCGGGGGCGTGGCACTCGCACTTGCGGGGCGGGGGGCGACACCCCTGGCGTAGCCTGCTGGCGTGGCCGACCATCCCGTGCGACATCCCGTCCTCGAAGGCTTTTCGCCGGCGGTACGTGAGTGGTTCGCGGCCTCGTTCCCTGCACCGACGCCACCGCAGATCAACGGCTGGCCGTCCATCAGGGCCGGGCAGCACACGCTGGTGTGTGCGCCGACGGGCAGCGGCAAGACGCTGACGGCGTTCCTCAGCAGCATCGACCGGCTGGTCTCGCAGTCGGCAGACGCCGAGCCGGTGAAGGGCGTCAAGGTGCTCTACATCTCGCCGCTGCGTGCGCTGGCGTTCGACGTGGAAAAGAACCTGCGCTCACCGCTGATGGGCATTCGTCTGGCGGCCGAGCGGTTGGGTGTGCCGTTCACCGAGCCCAGCGTGGCGATGCGCACGGGCGACACCAGCAGCCGCGAACGGGCGCAGTTGTCGCGGCGGCCGCCCGACCTGCTGATCACCACGCCCGAGAGCCTGTACCTGATGCTGACCAGTGCGGTGGCCGACACATTGGCCAGCGTGCACACCGTGATCATCGACGAGATCCACGCGATGGCCACCACCAAGCGTGGCGCGCACCTGATGCTGAGCCTGGAGCGCC
Source organism: uncultured Acidimicrobiaceae bacterium (assembly GCA_903919215.1). Taxonomy (GTDB): domain Bacteria; phylum Actinomycetota; class Acidimicrobiia; order Acidimicrobiales; family Ilumatobacteraceae; genus UBA668. The sequence goes on along the minus strand of CAIXHI010000051.1, from coordinate 980 downwards.
TGGAGGCGATCACATGCCAGGGTTTCCAGCGGATCGGCCTCAGCGCCACGCAACGCCCGTTGGAGGAGATCGCGAGGTTCCTCGGCGGTAACCAGGGCGGCACCAACCGACCCGTCACCATCATCGACGCCGGTGTGCGCAAGGAGATGGAGATCGAGGTAGTGGTGCCCGTGGAAGACATGGGGGTCACGGCGTCCGAGGGTGGTGTGTGGACCAGCGTGTACCCGCGCATCCTGGCGCAGGTGCTGGAGCATCGCAGCACGATCATCTTCTGCAACGGCCGCCGCGTCACCGAGCGCCTCGCTGCTCGGCTCAACGAACTCGCCGCCGAGCAGGGCATCACCAACGAGCATTCCGTCGAGTTCGTCAAGGCGCACCACGGCTCGCTGGCCCGCGAACAACGGGTGATCATCGAGGATCAGTTGAAGCGCGGCCACCTGCGCGCCATCGTCGCCACGAGCAGCCTTGAGCTGGGTATCGACATGGGCGCGGTCGATCTCGTCATCCAGGTGGAATCGCCGGGTGCGGTGTCGCGTGGGATGCAGCGCATCGGCCGCGCCGGGCACAGCGTGGGCGAGCCCAGCAAGGGCACGCTGTACCCCAAACACCGTGGCGATCTGCTGGAGGCAGCGGTGGTGGCGCAGCGGATGGGCAAGGGTCTGATCGAGACCAGCCGCTACCTGCGCAACCCGCTGGATGTGCTGGCCCAGCAGATCGTGGCGCACGTCTGTGTGCACCCCGACGTCAGCGTTGTCGATGTGGCCGCGATGGTGCGCGGCGCGGCCGGGTTCGCCGAACTCAGCGATGATCTGCTGCACAACGTGCTCGACTTGCTATCGGGTCGTTACCCCAGCGATGAGTTCAATGAACTGCGCCCGCGTCTGGTGTGGGACCGCGTGAACGGCACGCTGCGCGCCCGCGACGGCAGCAAGCGGTTGGCGATCATGAGCGGCGGCACGATCCCCGACCGTGGCCTGTTC
>CAIXHI010000050.1 GCA_903919215.1 uncultured Acidimicrobiaceae bacterium | reverse complement strand
CACCGGCGAGGCAGTGGTCAACGGCCTCGGCTACGGGCCGACAGCGGATGTGGCCACGACCGGTGATCGCGAGATGATCGCTGCGCTCGCGCTCGCTGGCGCCCGCTGCGCAACTGGGTACGCGTTCGAGAAGGAAGGGAAGTGGTTGGCGCACGGCGACCCGATGGAGGCCGCTGTCGACGCATTCGCCCATCGCCTGGGAATCGACACCGAGTCCGATCGCACGAAACGCCCGGAGAGCGCGCGCTTCCCGTTCGATCCGCGGCGCCGACGGATGTCGGTGGTGATCGACGGTGAGGTGGTGGTGAAGGGTGCGCCGGATCAGTTGCTGCCGTTGTGTGCGGTGGTTGACGGGGCCGACGCAGCGGTGGAGGCGATGACGACGCGCGGCCTGCGCGTCTTGGCGGTTGCCGATCGCCGACATCTTGGCGTCGCCGTGACGGATGCGGAGGATGCCGAGCGCGACCTGCACCTGCTGGGTCTGCTGGGTCTACAGGATCCGCCTCGGCCCGATGTGCACGCGGCGATCGCCGCCTGTCGATCAGCGCGGGTCAAGATCGCGATGGTCACCGGCGATCATCCGGAGACGGCAGCGGCGATCGCAACTGAGGTCGGGTTGCGCTGGCCCGATGATCCCGTGCTCATCGGGGCGGAACTGCCCAACGACCTCACGGAACTCGGCGCGCTGCTCGACCACGACGGTGTGGTCATCGCCCGCGTCTCGCCGGAGGACAAACTGCGCATCGCTCGCGCGTTGCGCGCTCGTGGCCATGTGGTGGCGATGACCGGCGACGGTGTGAACGATGCGCCGGCCCTGCACGAGGCCGACATCGGAATCGCGATGGGCCTCTCGGGTACCGACGTCGCTCGCGAGGCAGCCGATCTGGTGTTGCTCGATGACCACTTCGCCAGCATCGTCGCCGGTATCGAACAGGGCCGTGCGACGTACGTGAACCTGCGCAGGTTCCTCACGTATCACCTCACCGACAACGTGGCGGAGCTGACTCCGTTCCTCGTGTGGGTGCTCTCGGGCGGTCGCTTCCCGTTGGCGCTCGGCGTGTTGCAGATCCTCGCGCTCGATATCGGTACCGACACGTTGTCTGCCGTGGCGCTGGGCGCCGAACCACCCAGCACACACCTGATCGAGGGTCCGCCCGTCTCGGGTCGGCTGATGAACGCCACCGTCGTGCGCCGGGCGTTCGGGCTGTTGGGTCCGACGATCGCGACGATGTCGATGCTGGCGTTCATCGTGTCGATGTGGGCCGAGGGGTGGGGTCCGAACCAACCGTGGCCGGATGCCCACGGCCTCGCTGCAGCCTCGGGTGCAGCGTTCCTCACTGTGGTGTTCGGGCAGAAGGCCAACGCCTCAGCGTGTCGTAGCTCCACGCGTCGGCCCGGGCAGTTGGGGTGGACGTCGAACCGGTTGCTGATCTACACCGGGGTGATCGAGTTGGCGTTCGCACTGACGGTCGTGTGGGTGGACCCGATCGCCCGCCAGCTGAAGCAGGCCAACCCTCCGCTGTGGGGGTGGGCCGTGGCGCTGGCGTCGATGCCGGTGGTGCTGTTGGTGGATGCGCTCGACAAGCGGCGCCGTGTCAGACGTCGAGCTGGTGTCCCAAGGCCTGCACTGTCTCGATGAACTCGTCGATCATGTCGAACACCACTTGCGCGGCTGACTTGGTCTGGTTCATCGAGCCGACGATCTGGCCGACGAAGTAGTTCGTCAGCTGCTCGGCGCCCGAGCCAGCACGGTGCGCAGCGCGGTCGATGCGCACGAGTGCCTCGCCGACGAGCAACGGCTGCATCGGCATACCGAGGGGCTGCGGGTGCGTGGGGTCGTCCCACTCATCGGTCCAGGCGGTACGCAACTGACGTGCGGGCTTGCCCGTTCGCGAACGCGAGCGAACCGTGTCGGACGACGTGGCCTTCAGGAACTTCTGCTTCACCACCGGGTGGGTCTCGGCCTCGTCGGTGGTCAGCCACACGGAACCGCACCACACACCGGCCGCGCCGAGTGCCATCGCGGCAGCCATCTGCCGGCCGCGGCCGATCCCGCCTGCACCGAGCACGGGCACCGGCGCAACGGCGTCGACGATCTCGGGGATCAACACCATCGTGCCGACCTCACCGGTGTGGCCGCCTGCCTCTGCGCCCTGAGCGATGATGATGTCGACACCGACGTTCACATGTCGTTCCGCATGCTGCGCTTTGCCGGCGAGGGCGCCGACGAGGCGGCCCTCCTCCTTGGTGCGCTCGATCATGTGCGCGGGCGGCGGGCCGAGGGCGTTGACCACCAGCGACGGCCGATGGGCGAGTGCGATCTCGAGCAGTGAGTCGGCTTGTGCCGCCGAGAACGGAGCGGCGCGTCCGCCACCATCGCCCCACTCGCCGCGGCCAGGAACCCGATCCCCGCGATCGGTGAGTTGCGGAACGTCGTAGCGACGCAGGATGTCGTCGACGAACGCCTTGTGCTCGGCGGGGATCAGCGCGCGTACATCATCGATCGTGAAGCCGCCGCCGTCGGAGCCGGCGTACTTGGCGGGCACGATCAGGTCGATGCCGAAGGGTTTGTCACCCACCTCGGCCTCGATCCAGGCGAGATCGATCTCGAGTTGCT
>CAIXHI010000049.1 GCA_903919215.1 uncultured Acidimicrobiaceae bacterium | reverse complement strand
GCCGGTGGCACCGAGAGCATCCTCAACGCCGTGCTCGGCTACCGCAACTGGGCGCAGTCGCGCGGCATCGAGCACCCGCAGATGATCCTGCCCGACACTGCTCATCCGGCGTTCCTCAAGGGCGCCCACCTGTTCGGGCTGGAGCTCGTGGTGGTGCCCACCGATCCGGTGTCCACGCTCGTCGACCCGCAGGCCGTGCGCGCCGCGATCACGCCGCGCACCGCCGTCATCGTCGGCTCGGCCGGTAACTACGCGTACGGCACGGTCGACCCGATCGAGGCGCTCTCCGCGATCGCGGTCGAGACGGGTGTCGGGCTGCACGTCGATGGTTGCCTCGGCGGCTGGATCCTGCCGTGGGGGCAGCGCCTCGGCTACACCAACATCCCGGTGTTCGACTTCCGGCTGCCGGGTGTCACCTCGATCTCGGCCGACACCCACAAGTACGGCTACGGCCCCAAGGGTGTGTCGGTGCTGCTGTGGCGCGACGCCAGCTACCGCCGCCACCACTACTTCGTCGAGCCCGACTGGAACGGCGGCATCTACGCCTCGGCGGCCCTGCTCGGTAGCCGCTCAGGCGGCGTGATCGCCGGCACCTGGGCCGGGATGCGCCGCCTCGGCACGCCGGGTTACCTGCGTAAGGCGAAGGCGATCTTCGAGGCTGCGTTCGCGATGCAGGAACACGTGCGCTCGCACCCAGAGCTGACGATCATGGGCGACCCGTCGTTCTGCTTCGCGTTCCGTTCCGACGAGTTCGACGTGTACCACGTGAACGATCGGATGAAGACGAACGGCTGGCGGTTCAACGGCCTACAGCACCCTTCGGCATTGCACTTCTGCGTCACCGGCCCGCAGACGCAACCGGGCCTGGTGGACGCATGGGCGGCAGAATTGCAGGACGGTGTTGCCTACGCGCGTGAGCACATCGGCGAACAGCCGCGCAGCGGTTCGATGTACGGCGGCGCGGGACTCTCGCCCGCGGAGCTCGCCTCGGCACGTAGTGAATCGATCCGTGGCATCGGCATGTTCATCGACCTGATCACCGACGGCCCGCCATCGTGATGTCGTGTAGCGCCACACGGCACAACTGGCCATACCCGTGGCGGCGGACCGCATCGCGGCGCACGAGTTGCATGCACCAGCGCAGCGCCGCGTCGGTGGCGACATAGAGGCGGTAGGCAACGAGCGACTCACCCTGCAGGCCGTGGAAGCGGCAGGCCGAGTCGTACGACCAGCGCAGCGACTGGGCGAAGCGCGGAGATGTCGAGTGCGCGCCTGCATGGCCGACCGTCCAACCCGACGCCAGGTGGGTGGGAATGCCGGAGCGGTTAGCGCGCAGGCAGTACTCGATGTCCTCGTAGAACAGGAAGAACCCTTCGTCGAACTCGCCGATGTGCAGATGGTCGTCGCGATGCACCAGCAGCGCCGCGCCACTGACGAACCCGGCGCCGTCGGGTGCCGGGCCCCATCGCCGGAACCAACTACGAGTGAGTTCGTCGATGATGCGGTAGCGCACTCCGCGATGCGATTCACTGCGCGCCCCACCCACGGCCTCCGGGCCGAGCACGGCCCGCGGCGACGGCTCGCAATCGGCAAAGGGCCAGGTGGCGATCACGGCATCGGGGTTGAGGAACAACACCCACTGCGCGGTGGAGGTGCGGGCCAGCGCATTGCATGCGGTGCCGAAGCCAGGGTTCGTCGGGTCGTGCTGCGCTCGGAAGGCGACACCCAGCTCGTCGGCCAGCGTGCGGGCACGATCGATCGTGTTTGTGTTGGGGCCGTTCTCCTGCACCGCGACCGAGGCGCCGGGTATGTGCGCCGCCACGCTGCGGATCGCCGCCAGCAGGTCGTCGCCGCTGTCGTACGACACGAGACAGACGTCGATCGAGGCACTCACCCCAGGGAATGTAGCGCCCGCCTCGTCGCCACTGCGGGTGTGCGAACGGTGTGTCTGGCAGAGTGTTCGCCGTGAGCCCGCGTATCCAGGTCGTGGTGCCGTACGGCGCAGCCAACGCGTCGGTACGTGCACGAGCACTGCACTGGCTCGACCGTTGGTCCGCGGAGACCGGTATCGATCGTGGCGAACTGGCCACCATCGCCGGGCCCGGCTTCGCTGGCCGCGCAACTGCGCAGGCGCTGCCGACGCTGCTGCTGCGCAACGCACACAAGTTCAGCCGAGGGCGCACCGAACAGCGTCTGCTGCGCGCCGGGGCGCCCGGTGTGTACGACCTCGACGACGGGTTGCCGTGGGACGACGGCACGCTGCCCGGGTTGGGCCACTGGTGGAAGCGACCGTGGCCGCGTTCGCTGATCGCGGCCCGCGCTACATCGGCCGCCGACCGAGTGGTGGTGGGCAACGAGGTGCTGGCCGACTGGGCATCCGCGTTGTGCGCCGACGTACGCATCGTGCCCACGTGTGTCGAACCCGATTCGTATGCACGCAAGCAGACCTATGAAGTTGGCAACGTGCCGATGCTCGGCTGGGTCGGTTCGCCGGCGACCGAGCACTACCTGGTGGCTATCGCCCCGGCGCTGGCCCAGATCCATCAGCGCTGCGGCGCTCGGCTGCAGATGATCTCCGGCGTCGGCCCGGTGCCGCCGGCATTGGCGCCGTTCACCGACAAGCTTGTGTGGAGTGAGGCAGTCGTCAGCGAGACGCTGGCCGGGTGGGACATCGGCCTGATGCCGCTGGCCGACGGTGTTTACGAACGGGCCAAGTGCGGCTACAAGCTGTTGCAGTATGGCTCGGCCGGGTTGCCGGTGATCGCCAGCCCCGTCGGCGTCAACGAACGGCTGGTGGCCGACATGGCCGGTCTGGCCCCACGAACGAACGATGAGTGGGTGGACGGTCTGTCGCAACTGCTCGACGCGTCGGCAGCCGACCGGGCCGTGCGTGGTGTCGCCGCCCGCCGCGTCGCCGAGCAACACGCATACTCCGTATGGGAAGCGCGCTGGCGCTCATCGGTCGGTCTCGGTGAAGGCGCTGAGCGATGAAGGTGATGCACATCGTCACCAAGGCCGATGTCGGCGGGGCGCAGACCTATGTGTTGGAACTGGCGACCGCACAGCTTGGGGACGGCCACGAGGTGGTCATCGTCGCCGGCACGTTGGGAGCGATGGCAGCCGAGGCACAGCGCCGCGGCATCACGGTGATGGAGGAGTCCGCACTTCGTCGTGAGGTCGGCGGCCTGTCCGAGTTCCGCGCCGCACGCCGGTTGCGGGAGCGGATCACCGGGTTCGGTCCCGACATCGTGCACGCGCACTCGTCCAAGGCCGGAGTGCTGGCGCGTGTGGCGGGTCGCTCGGCGCGAGTGCCCACCGTGTACACCGCTCACGGGTGGCCGTTCCAGGTCGGTGCCGCGGTGCCGCAGCGCATCGTCTCGTGGCTGGGCGAGACCGCGATGGGGCACTGGTGGGGGCACGTCATCTGCCTCACCGAGGCCGAAGCCTCACTCGCTCATCGTTGGGGGGTCGTGCGTCGTCGCCGCCTGCACGTGGTGCCCAACGGACTGCCCGATGTGCCCGCCGTGGTGCGGGCTGCCACAGCCAGCAGTTCCGTCACCATCGTGATGGTCGCCCGCTTCGCTCCGCCCAAGGCGCAGCGCGACGTGCTGCAGGCCGTTGGTCTGATGCCCGCCGGCGACTGGGTGGTGCAGTTCGTGGGTGACGGCCCAGAGTTCGAGGCGGTGCGCAACAGCCCTGAGGCCGCGGCTGCTGGCGGCCGGGTGCAGTTCCTCGGTCATCGCGACGACATCGGCGAGATCCTTGCCGCGGCCGACGTGGGCCTGCTGTGGTCGCGCTACGAGGGCATGCCGCTGGCCCTGATGGAAGCCATGCGCGCCGGCCTGGTGTGTGTCGCCAACGACCTGCCAGGAGTGCATGCGCTGCTGGGCGCCGATGCTGGAATGATTCTGGACTTCCGACCCGAGGTCCTGGCCGATGCACTCGCCGCGCTGATCGCCGACCCCGCCCGTCGAGCCGAACTCGGCGCCGCTGCCCGTCGCCGCTTCGAGCACGAGTTCTCGATGGACCGTCACCTCACGCGAGTGCTTGCGGTGTACGACGCGGCCACGGCCGAT
>CAIXHI010000048.1 GCA_903919215.1 uncultured Acidimicrobiaceae bacterium | reverse complement strand
TGGGGCGATGGCCGCCCGGGTTGGCACAGCGAGTGTGTGGTCATGAGCCTCGACATTCTCGGTGAGGGTTTCGATCTGCACTGCGGTGGTATGGACCTCAAGTTCCCGCACCACGAGAACGAACGCGCACAGGCCGTCGCGTTGGGCAAACGCTTCGCCAATCACTGGATGCACAACGGCTTCGTGGTCGATGCCGAGGGCGAGAAGATGTCCAAGAGCCTCGGCAACGTGGCCAACCTGCTCGATCTGATGGAGCACTACGACCCGCGTGCGTATCGCATGTTGTTGTTGCAGTCGCACTACCGCGGCCCGGTCAGCGTTGGTCAGGACAACATCGATGCATCGGTGAAGTCGCTGGCGGGTCTCGACTCGTACGCGGCTCGCACCTCGGGTGTGGCTGCTGCGGCGCCCGATGCCGATGTCCTCGCCCGCTTTCGCGAGCGGATGGACGACGACCTCGACACGCCGGCCGCCACCGCGCTCCTGTTCGACACCGTTCGTCGCGCAAATGCCGGCCTCGATGCCGGTAGCGGCGAAGTGCCGGGGTTGGTGGCCGCGGTGCACGAGATCTGCACAGCGTTCGGCCTGGTGCTGAACGCTGGTGGCGAGGTGCCCGTCGACATGGCCGCGAAAGCGGCGGCGCTCGATGCTGCTCGTGCGGCGAAGGACTTCGCTGCCGCCGACGTCCTGCGTGCGGAGTTGCAGGACGCGGGCTGGACCGTCGAAACGTCCAAGTCCGGCACCACCCTGCGCCGCTGACCCGTGCCGATGCCCCTCGGTTTCTGGGCAGGAATCGTCCCAACTCGGCGTCTGGGCAGGAATCGTCCCGGAAACCGGAACCGAACGGCCCCAGAATCGGCAGTGACAGCCCCGATAGCACCGCCATCAGATAGAACGGTGACTCGTGTCGAAGGCTGAGCGCGCCCCACTGCCCAAGGGGTACATGACCATCTGGTTCACGGTGGCGCTCGACCTCGTCGGCTTCGGCATCGTCGTGCCCATCCTGGGGGTGTACGCCAAGCGGTATGGCGCCTCCGGTTACGCCGTTGGCTGGATGTTCGCAACGTTCTCGCTGGCGCAGTTGGTTGCCGCGCCGTTGCTCGGTCGACTCAGCGATCGCATCGGCCGTAAGCCGGTGATCATCATCTCGCTGTTGGGTACCGCCGTCGGTAGTTTCGTCACGGGAGCAGCTGGTGCGTTGTGGGTGCTGTTTCTCGGTCGCGCGATCGACGGCGCCAGTGGGGCCAGCCTGTCGGTCGCGCAGGCGGCCGTCGCCGACATGGCGACGCCCGAGCAACGACCCAAGCTGGTGGGCATGCTCGGTGCTGCATTCGGCATCGGCTTCGTGTTCGGCCCGGCGATCGGTGGCCTTGCTGCGCTGGGCGGACCGCATGTTCCGTTCTACGTGGCCGCAGCACTCGCCACGGTGAATGCGATCGCAGCGATGATCCGCTTGCCGGAGACCAGGGTCAGCCATACGCCGCGGACCAAGGGGCCACAGGCGCCGCGTCTGCCAATCATGCGCCGTCTCGCCATCATCGGCTTCCTCGGCACGTTTGCGTTCACTGCATTCGAAGCCACGTTCTCGTTGTTCGGCAGCGCCCGCTTCTCACTCACCGAGGGCTCCTCGGCCGGTGTGTTCCTCGGGATCGGCCTGGTGCTCGTGGCAGTGCAGGGCGGCGGGTTCGGTCGACTGGCGGCGAAGGTGCCGACGAGTCGCCTCTACCCGATGGCGCTGGTGCTGGTCGTGATCGGTCTCGCGGTTGTCGGCGCATCGAAGTCGTGGGCGCTGCTGATCATCGGGCTGCTGGTCCTGTCGGTTGGTCAGGGCGTTGCCTCGCCGTCGCTGACCGAGATGGTCAACCACGCCGCACCCCCCGAACGCCGTGGCGAGGCGATGGGCTACCAACAGTCGTCGTACGCCGTCGGTCGTGTGCTCGGCCCGCCGTTGGCCGGTTCGGCGTTCGACCGCATCGGTGTGTGGAGTCCGATGGTCGCCGGTGCTGCCGTCACTGCGATGGCGCTGTGCCTGGTGTTGGTGTGGGGGATGCACCGCTCGGCGACCAGCGTGCCGCCCGTGCATGTGAACCCCGACGCGGCCTGACCACCTGCGAGACTTGTCACCCGTGGCCGACCCCCAGGATCACCCCGCGCTCGAACGCCTGTTGAAGTTCGAACAACCCGTGCCGTCACGGGACGTGGCGCCGACCCCGGCCGCAGGTGTGTCGCGCAAAGGAGCGGCACCGCGGATGGGGTACCAACCCAGCCTCGACGGCATCCGTGCGATGTCGGTCATCGCGGTGATCCTGTACCACGCCGGGTTCACCTGGATGCATGGTGGATTCTTCGGCGTCGAGGTGTTCTTCGTCGTCTCCGGATTCCTGATCACATCGCTACTGATCGAGGAGCGCGACAAGACGTCGGCGATCGCGCTCCGCGCGTTCTGGCTGCGCCGCTTCCGTCGGCTGCTACCGGCGCTGTTCGCCGTGCTGCTCGCGGTCGGTGTGTGGGCCGCGTTCTGGGGTTCGGCCGAACAGCATTCGCAACTGCGCCACGACTACCCGTGGGGCATCTTCTATCTCGCCAACTGGGGTCAGGTCTTCAGCAAGGTCGCCTACTTCTCGGGCACTCCCACACTGTTCCGCCACCTGTGGAGCCTGGCCGTGGAAGAGCAGTGGTACGCGATCTGGCCACTGGTGTTCCTCGCCATCAATCGCGGCCGAGCGAGCGACAAGCGGCGCGGCCGCGTGTTGGTCGTCGTCTCGCTCACGGTGATGGTCGGCACCGCCATCGCGGCGAGCGCAAGTTGGCCCACGCAGTTCTTCAACCCGTTCCGTCTGTCGATGCAGCGCGTCGACCACGTCAACTTCCTCTATCTGTCGACGATCACACGCTCGAGCGGTCTGCTGCTCGGTGCCGCGATGGCATTCCTGTGGAGGCCGTGGCAGGTGACGTCGAAGCCGAAGGGCAACGCCGCCAACGTGCTCGACATGGCCGCCGTGGGAGCGGTGGTGGTGCTCCTCGCGGGGTTCTTCATGGGTCACGTCGCTGAGGACTCCACGTATCTGTGGATGCTGCCGATGGTGACCATCGCCTCGGCGGTGCTGGTGGCC
>CAIXHI010000047.1 GCA_903919215.1 uncultured Acidimicrobiaceae bacterium | reverse complement strand
CGTCCGGGCCCACGTCGCTGCGGCCGGACTGGCCAAGCAGAAGACTCCCGAGTCGCTGGTGATCGTCGACGAGATGCCCCGTACCGCCAGCGGCAAGATCCAGAAAGCCGTCCTCCGCGACCGCCTGAAGGGGTAGCCACCGGCTGGTCGGTTCGGCTTCTGGGAAGGATCCGTCCCAACTCGGCTTCTGGGCAGGATCCGTCCCGGAAACCGGAACTGATGCTGCCCAGGACGTTGGCGAATCAGCCCTTCTGGCTGCTGAGCACCACGACCGCACCGGCCGCGGTGGGGCCACCGATGTTGTGCGTGAGGCCATTGACCGCACCCTCCACCTGGTTGTGGGCCTCGCCGCGCAATTGCTGGTAGATCTCCAGGCACTGGGCGACGCCGGTGGCTCCCGGTGGGTGCCCCTTGGCCTTCAATCCGCCACTGGGGTTCGTGGGCAGGCGGCCGCCGATGGAGGCTGCGCCGCTCTCGATCATCTTGCCCGCGCCGAACTTCTCGCAGAAGCCGAGGTCTTCGTAGTCGATCAGCTCGACGCCGGTGAAGCAGTCGTGCACTTCGGCGACGTGGATGTCCTTGGCGGTAAGGCCAGCCTGTGCGTACGCAGTTTTGGCGGCCTTCACGGTGGCGGGGAAGGTGGTGAGATCGGTCTTCTGTGCGTGCATCACACGATCCAGGCCGAGGCCAGCGCCGCGTACCCACACCGGCTTGTCGGTGTACTTGTCGGCCAGGTGTTCTGCTACCAGCAGCACGGCGGCTGCGCCATCGCTCTGCGGGCAGCAGTCGTACAGACCGAACGGGTCGGCGATGATCGGCGCGTTGAGTACCTGTTCGATGGTGATCTCGTTGCGCAGCTGCGCCTTCGGGTTCGACACACCGTTGTGGTGGTTCTTCACCGCGACCATCGCGAGGTGCTCGCGGGTGTTGCCGCTCTCGTAGAGCCAGCGGTTGGCGTGCAACGCGAAGTTCGACGGGGCGATCAGGCCCAGTGGGAAGTCCCATGCGCTGTCGCGGGTGAGTGCGGCCCACTCCCAGAACGTTGTGCTGGACGGGGTCTCGCGCACCTTGTCGGCACCGACGACGAGCACTACGTCGTAGTGCCCACCGGCGATGGCCATGAAGCCGTGGCGCACAGCGTCGTTACCCGTGGCGCATGCGTTCTCGACGCGCGAGATCGGCACGTCCATCAGACCGCAGTAGTCGGCGACGATGCCAGTAGAGAAGCCATCGGATGGAATCAGGTTGCCGAACCAGACGGCTTGGATGTCGGTGCGCTCGAACCCCTTGTCGACGCTGTCGATCGCCTCGCTGATCGCCATCGGCAGCATGTCCTTCATGCCCAGATGGAACAGTTCGCCGAACTGCGTCATCCCAGCGCCCACCATTGCGACGCGCCTCATGCCGAAACCTCCGTAGTGAGTGCCAAATTGGGTGACGGCAGGAACCCGTAGCCGTAGTCGAGGATCCCAGAGCGGGCGGCGACCAGGCGGAACACGAGGCGACCGGTGTCGCCGATCTTCATCGAACCGGCAGCGACGCCGGTGGTGCCGACCAGCAGACGCACACCGCTGTCGCCGAGTTCGGCGATCACCAGTGAGTACGGGCTGACCAATCCAGGCACCTGGCCGCGGATGGTGGACATCGAGTAGATGACCGCCTCACGGGGCAGGGCAACCGTGTCGCACGGGCCTTCGCTGCCGCACTGAGGACAACGGAAGCGGTGCGGGTAGATGAGCGCGCCGCAGGTGCGGCACTTGGCGGCTTCGAGCCGGGTCTTGGCATCGAAGTTACGGTCGTACGACGGTAACGCAATGCTGATACTTGCGCCGGGGGCAGGGGTGCCCTTGGGTAGCGGGGCGGCAGGGCGTTCGTCGCGTATGACGGGCGCTGTGCCGGAGAGCAACTCGGACAGCACGGCAGCACCCTGCTCGACAGCCACCAGCCGACCATGTCGGTTGCTCTCGAGCAGCGACGCGAGTGCGAACAGCGGTGCGCTGGCGCCGGTGGTGGGTGGCGCCGGGGGAGTGCCCTGGCAGAACGAAGCAGCGTCCTTGGCCGAGAGGCCGGCGGCAGCGATGATCGGCTGCGACAGGTCGAGGCGATCGATCGAGGCGTTGATGCCGCGTACGCGCAGCAAACGCGGGTCGGCGTACTCGGTGGTGGAGCCGCGGCCATCACGGGTGACGATCGGCATGCTGCGGTTGACGCGATCGACGGTGCGCACCGATGCGCCGCCGGCACCGACGAAGGCGGCTGCGGCACCGGCGGGAGCGAGGTCGGCGCCGATCACCAGCGTGCCGGCGCTGGCATCGCCGAGTTCGGACAACGTCGCCGGGCCGCTGCCGATGGCCTCGCGCACCAGCACATTGCCGGGCAGGCCGAGACCGGCGAGCAACGGGGCGCTGTTTCCGCCCTCGAGCAGCGGCAGGTCGCGGCTGACGAGCACGACCTTGCGCACCTCGGCGAGGTCGACACCGGTCAGCGCGCTGAGGCCGGCCGCAACGGCGAGCGTGACAACGTCCTCGTCGCGGTTGACGGCGCGGGCCGTGGCGGTGCCCCACGGTGGCAGATATGTGCCGAGTGCAGCGATGTGTTGGATGGTCACTGGCAGTACCTCACTTGAATGCAGCGCGAGGGCGTTGCACGAACTCGAAGGGGACTCCGTCGGGATCGTTGAGGAAGCAAATCCACATCTCGGGCACCGGGGTGCCGTTGAGGATGACGTCCATCGGCGGGCGTTCGAACACTACGCCCTCAGCCTTCAGCTCTTCATATGCGGCGCGAGTGTCCTCGACACCCAGGGCCATGCGGAACAGACCTGCATGCTGCGGGTTGGCGTAGTGGCGACCGTGTGAGGCAGGTGTGTTCCACTGCACCAACTGCACCTCGAACGGCTCGTCGGGCAGACGCAGACGTGCGAACTCGCCATCGACCGCGTCGGGCGCTCCGGCCCAACTGCCCTCGCTGAACGAGGCGCGCTCGATGAGTGCAAAGCCCAGACGCTCGTAGAACGGCAACGACGCGTCGAGGTTGGTGGACGTGACGCGCAGGTGGCGGAACTGGGCGTGTCCCTCGCTGAGCAGCGCGTTCTCCATGATCTCGATGGTGACGCCGGTGGCGTCCACCAAGCGGGCGGCCAGACCGAACGGCGAGCGGCCGTTGAACGCGACGGTGCAGCCCATTCCGGTGAGGCGGGCGACCGTCTCGTCGATCTTGCGCACCGAGAAGCCCAGCGCTTTCACACCGACCTCGAGTGGGTCGAGTGATGGGGTGCCCTCTAATACCGGGTCGATCCAGGCCTGCACTTCGACCGCCGGACTGACGCGAGCACCACGCTGGTCGTAGACGAACGTCGTCTCGCCGTACGTGTCGCGGTCGATACCGAGGATCTTGCCCGGGCCCCATTCCTTCGGGGTGCGCATGACCAACCGAAGGCCAAGACCGTTCACGAGAAACTCGGTGACCGGCTCGACGTCGTGGCAGCAATAACAGATGTGGAGGAACCGGCGCGCCGGTTTGACTGCGGTTGAACCCATACGGGCAGCGTAACCTAACACTTGTGTCAAGTTGGAAGCTGGCCTCGCTCTGCCGGCGAACCGTCAGGACACCTCAGCGGGCTGGTGCCCAGGCGCCGAGTAGTTCGTCGGAGTCGACCACCGTGGCGATCATGCTGATCGTGTTCGCCAACACGGCGTCGGCGTACTCCTTGGGAATACCGACCACTGCGTCGCGGACGACCACGACTTGATAGCCGAGGTCGAGTGCGGTGAGCGATGCGCCGACGATGCCCAGGTTCAGCGAGACGCCCATGATCACGACGGTGGTGACGCCGATGTTGCGCAGGATCTGATCGAGTGCGGTGCTCGTGAACGGCGTCATGCCGTGGATGCGCGGCACCTCGATGTCGCTGGGCTGCACATCGAGTTCGTCGACGATGCGTGCGCCCTCGCTGCCGATGAGGATCGGGCTGCTGCCTTCGCGGCGGCGCTTGTCGCCGATCGCGAAGATCTTGCAGTTGACCGCGCCACCGGCACCGTCCTCCCGCTCGACCGCGGTGCCGTGCACGACGCGTACGCCGGCAGCCCGTGCTGCCCTTGCCACGCTGCCGGCGATCGGCAACATGCCAGCGGCTTTCACTGCTTGCGGCAGCACCGGCAAGATGGCGGCGTCGCCAACGATGCCGTTCTGCATCTCCATCGTCAACAGCGCGGTGTGCGCCGGAACAACAAGCTGACGGAGGCGATCGTCG
>CAIXHI010000046.1 GCA_903919215.1 uncultured Acidimicrobiaceae bacterium | reverse complement strand
GTGCGAGTGCCTGCCCGCCGGTGCGAGTGCCTGCCCGCCGGTGCGAGTGGGTGGGGCGCACCCGAGTGGCAGAGCGCGCCATGGGCGCGCCCACCCACTCGGGCGGACGCCGACGGGTCAGGCGCGCTTCGGGGGCCTCGGTACGAACGGACTGGTGCGGGCGACGTAGTCGACGTAGCCCTCGCGGCGCTTGACCAGACTCTTCTCCAGCAGCGTCACGCCACTGACGCGACGCAGGAAGAGCGTCATCACCGCCGCGCCGATGAAGCCCCAGCGGCCGATCGGTACCTCGGCTGCGACCAGTGCGATACCCCACCAGACGCATGCGTCACCGAAGTAGTTCGGGTGGCGGGTGTACTTCCACAGACCCTTGTTCATCACGGTGCCAGCATTCGCCGGGTTCTTCTTGAACCGAGCCAACTGTGCATCGCCGACAGCTTCGAAGAACAGGCCCACGAGCCATACGGCGACACCGACCCACGCGAGCGCGCCGAGCGACGGGGTAGTGCGCAGCTGACCCAGCTGCACGGGCAGCGACACGAGGAACATCAGGGTGCCCTGCAGCGCGAAGACTGTGACCAGGCTGATCAGTCCGAAGCGCGGACCCCAGTGTTTGCGCATCGCCTTGTAGCGGTAGTCCTCGCCTTTGCCGTGGTTGCGCCAGAACAGGTAGCCACCAAGCCGCAGGCCCCACACTGTGGTCATCGCCACCAGCAGGTTCTGGCGTGCAGAGAGCCCGTCGACGCTGAGGCGTACAGCCCATGCAACGGCGACGAAGCCGAGGCCCCACACGACATCGACGATCGACGCGTTCTTCACGATCAGGCTGATCACCCAGGTGGCGAGCATGATCGCTGCGATCGTGAGCGCGGCAACTGCGAGAGGGTTAGCGGTGGCGAGCATCGAACTCCTATGAGGCGAGCAACTGATGGACGGCAGCGTCGGCCAGTAGCCACTGGTCGTCGAGCCAGGCGGTGAAACCATCGCCGGCGGGAACCTGTTCCCGAGCGATGCGAATTGCGTGGAACCGCACCGGGCGAGGTCGGCGCGAGAGGTGGCGCAGAATGCCGCCGAACGTGTCAAGGCCGTCGAAGCCGACGTGCCAGGCGATCACCACATCGGCCGTGGGGCACCCTGCGAGCAGCGCCGCAGCGCCAGACGGTCGTGGGGGCAGCAGGTGCTGCAACTCGCCGAGCTTCGCGGCTCGGGCAGGGTCGCGTTCGCCGATCTTGGTGATCGCCCGCTCGCGTTTGTGGCCGGCGGCCCGGGTGCCCTCGGGGAAGATGATCGCCACCTCATCGGCCTGCAGCCCGGCGGCGAGTTCGCGCAGCGCAGCCAGCTCAGCCGACGAGTCATCGGCGCCGCGGTCGAGGAAGTGGTTCGGCAGGCGGTTGCCGACGATGTCGAGACACGGGTCGACGAGCAGCTCACGTTTCAGCACGTAGCGAGGGTTCATCTGGGCCTGTGAGGTGACGACCCAGGCGCTGACCAGCGAATCGGCGAGGCTCGCGTGGCGGCACAGCATGATCGTGGGTCCGGGGGAGAGGGCGGTCGCGTCGGCGGCCTCGACAGCGATGCCGGTGGTGACCCTCAAGGCGCTCATCAGGCGCGCAGCCCACCAGCGCTGCAGCGTGTACTGCGCTCGGTGGTTGCGGGCCTGGCCGCTGCACCACAGGGATGCTGCGACGGCGACACCGCACAACTCGAGCCACGACCAGCACACACCGAACGCGAGGAGTCGCACGGTGGGGAGTCGGCGCCAGCCGCGAAGGAGATCGGCGCACGTCGCCACCACCAGCCAGACCGGGATGGTGGCGGTGAGAATGGCCGCCGCCAGGAACAGCACAGGGATGGAAACGATCCGCCGTCGGAACGTGCCCTGCATGGGTCAGCCGTTGAACTCGGCGACGAGTGGCGCGTATGCGTCCATCGCCTGCAGTGCCGCGCTGCGGTCGAGCGGGGGCAGCCAGAGGGCGACGAACTCAGTGCCGATCGAGGCGAGGTGGTGCAAATGGGCGGCGTTGGCCTTGGCCCCCAGGATGCCCAGGCCAAGGGTGGACGGGTCGCGACCGGCTTCGGTCGCTGCGTGCTGGAGGGCGGTCCACTTCTCGTCGACCGGGAAGCGTCCCTCGATCGGCATCCAGTAGTCGCCGTATTCGACGATGTGCTGGAAGTGCAGCGGGGTCGGCGATGC
>CAIXHI010000045.1 GCA_903919215.1 uncultured Acidimicrobiaceae bacterium | reverse complement strand
CATCAGGTCGACGTGTTGGTTGGCTTTGCCGTAGGTGCGGGCGCGGCGGCCGGGTAGTTGGGCTTTGATCCAGGAGTTGACGGATTCGGCTCGCTGGCGGCGGTTGTAGTTCTCGGCGTAGCGGTCGTCGTCTTCGGGGAGTGCGCGCAGGTGTTCGCCGATGTTCACACCGTCGTCGCTGGTGGGGTTCATGCGGATCTCGCAGGTGGCGCCCCACCAGGTGGGGTGGCAGGCGCTGGCGAGGGGAACGCTGTAGCGGGTGTAGGCGCGTTCTGGGCCGTTGACGTTCGGGTGGAAGGTGACCTCGGAACCTGTCAAGCGGATTGAGACAGATTCGGTTCGGGTGGGTTGATCCAGAGGCGGTTCCGGACCCCCAGCTCTTAACTCGTTAAGAGCTCGTGTCCTCCCCGCACGCGTGGGGAGTTGCCTGCACCGCGCGCTGATCACTGGAACTGGCCCACCCCGTGTGTCTGAACGGGCCGGCTACTTGCCGATCAGGCAGGTGGAACCGGTCGGTTCATCTGAACCGGCTGCTCGACTGGTGTGCAGGCGCGCCAGTGCCGCCCCGTGGGGCGGCTGGCTGAGTCTGTCCGCGTTAGGCGGCTGTGTTGCCGGGTGGGGCGTTCGCTGTGCGGTCGCGGTCGCGGGCGATGGCGATGCGCGCTGCGCCGGGGAGGTCAGACGGTCTGCCACAACCGATCGACGGGGCAGACATGAATGCGGTCCTCGTACGTGTATGACCGGGTACCCATCGACAGTACGACCCCGGCGACGAATCGGTCGCCGAGGGCGTCGCGCAGGACCCGCAAGCCCTTGAGGTCGGTGCCGGGCACGGTCTGGCTGGCCTTCACCTCGAACCCGATGACCCGCCCGTCGTCGGTCTCGATGACGAAGTCGACCTCTTGGTCGTTGCCCGTGCGCCAATGCCCGACAGTGACGGCGTCATCCATCCAGGAAACCTGTTTGCGTAGCTCGCCAACGACGAACGTCTCCAGCAGGTTCCCGAAGTCAGTGAGCGCCGTCGAGTCCAGCCGGGCCAGCTTGGCCGGGCTGAGACGTAGCAGACGAGCGGCCAGGCCGGCATCGACGACGTGAATCTTTGGCTGCCGCTGTGCGCGAGCCCGCAATGTCGTTCCCCACGCGTCGAGCCGTTGGACCAGGAACAGATCCTCGAGCAGCCGCACGTGCGACTCAACTGTCTTGATGTTGGCGCCGATGCCCGCGCCGAGCTTGGCGACGTTGAGCAGCTGGGCGGTTTGCCCAGCGAGCCGTTCGAGCACCGTGCGCAGCACTTGCCGTTCACGGACACGGGAGAGCTCGACGACGTCACGTTCGATGCTCTGGCGGAGGTAGTCGTCGAACCACCGCTGCCGTGCTGCCTCGCTGCGGCTCACGGCGAGTGGGAACCCGCCGCGGGTCACGATCGTGATGTACTCGTTGCGGGTCGTCCTTGACGCCGGGTGGGCGGCGACTGCGGCGGTCGGGTCGGTGAGCAGACCGGGGATGAAGTTCTCGAACGTACCGATGAGTTCACCCTGGGACAGCGGCAGCAGTGCGAGCGAGTGCAGGCGACCGGTGAGCGCCTGCGCGGTGCGCGGCAGCGCATCATGGCGGGTCGACCCGGTGAGCACCGCTGTCCCTGGGGTGGAGTGCTCCTTGTTGAGGCGTGCCTTGAGTGCATCGAGGATCTCCGGGGCCCTCTGGTACTCGTCGATGCAGACCGGCTTGCTTCCGCTGGCGAACAGGCTCGGGTTGCGGGTCGCCGCCTCACGGATCTCGGCGTCGTCGAAGTCAATGACCGGTACACCTCGTGCGGCGGCGAACTGGGCGAGCACGGTCGACTTGCCGACGGATCGCGGGCCGTGGAGCGCGACCACCGGCTCATCCGCAGCACGCTGGTGGAGGACGGCAAGTATGCGGCGTTCGACGAGCTGATCAGCGGAAATCGCCATCGGCACACACTACCAGGGACAATGTCGATTGAACTGGATGAGTACGAGCACCGTGAAGTGGATGTTTACGAGGATCAGCCAGCGGATGTTTATGAGCACCATGAAGTGGAGTTTCGTGACGACGTCATCGCGGACGTTGTCGAGAATGCTGGTTTCTGCCGGGACCGCTGACCATGGACGTAACCGATTCGGCCGTTTCACGTAACCGGCCATGGAACCAGGCAATACGCCTGTTGGGTCTCAGAGTTTCGCTCCGCCCCCGAGGGGCATGGGGGCGGAACACAACCCGCGGCAGAAGTGCTGCGGGAGCGTGGTGCGCACCCTGTGTGTCTGAACGGGCGGGCTACTTGCCGATCAGGCAGGTGGAACCGGTCGGTTCATCTGAACCGGCTGCTCGGCGTGTGTGCGGGCGCGGCGGCCGGGTAGTTGGGCTTTGATCCAGGAGTTGATCGATTCGGCTCGCTGGCGGCGGTTGTAGTTGTCGGCGCGGTTGGGGCCCCTACAGATCGTGTAGCACTTGTGCTATTTTCTCGGATATGACCACTGTTGGACTCCGGGAACTTCGTCAGGACGCGTCCGATCTTGTGCGCCGGGTCGAGGGCGGAGAGGAGATCGAGATCACGGTTGCTGGGCGTCTCGCGGCGCGCCTGGTTCCTGCGGCTCCGCGGAGATGGCAAAAGTGGGTCGACATCGCCGGCCTATTCGCCGGCCGACCCGATCCGGATTGGGAACGAGACCGTGATCTGATCGATCAGTCCGTAGCGAACCCGTGGGAGCGCGGCGATGAAGGCCATTCTTGACACCAGCGTGTTGGTCGCCACCGACGTGCCCGCACTGGAAGGCGAACTGGCGATCAGCGCCGCCTCGCTTGCTGAGCTGCATTTCGGTGTGCTGGTCACGTCGGACGCGGCGATTCGGGCCGAGCGCCTGCGAAGGCTCTCGGATCTGCAACGCACCTTTGACGCTCTTCCGATCGACGACGGGGTTGCGGTCAGTTATGGGCAGCTTGCTGCCGCAGTCGCCGTGACCGGCCGCCAACCTCGCTCGCGGGTGATGGATCTGTGGATCGCTGCGACGGCGCACGCCCATGGTGCACGCCTCTACACCCGCAACGCAGCGGACCTCGTGGGGATCGAGCACCTGGTCGAGATCGTCTCCGTGTAGGTGCGCTGGACCAAGCGAGCGCTCAACGCGTGGGTACGACAGCAGGCACCGTTGTTCGAACTGTCTGCGGCGTTGCAGATGCTGACGCTGTATGGCGACGACATGGCCGAGGCGCTGACGGCGATCGCGGCGAAACGCAAGCCGCAGTTCCCGTCGGTCAACCGGCCTGAAACCACACCGGGCTGAGCCCTGACCAAACATCTCTCCGATTCAGCCGTTTCACGTAGCGATCCGTCCCGGTGTCGACCTGCGATGCCCGCGTTGGGGTCGGTACGCTCGGCCCATGTCGCAGACACGGCCGACGATCTGCCTCAACATGATCGTTCGCAACGAGGCCCATGTCGTCAGCGACATGCTCCTTGGGGTCAGCGACCTGATCGATTACTGGGTCGTGGTCGACACAGGGTCCGACGATGGTACGCAGGGTGTCATCCGCTCGTTCTTCGCGGAGCGTGGCGTGCCT
>CAIXHI010000044.1 GCA_903919215.1 uncultured Acidimicrobiaceae bacterium | reverse complement strand
TCCGGCAGGTTGGGCACCGCCAGCGCTGCTTGTGCACCACCAGCCTCGTCGGCCGACCGAAGCAGGGCAGATCCACCAGCACCACCTCGCGAACCCCGTGGCGATGGGAAGCCGTCCCGCACGAACAGACCGGCCGCTGCTGCACAGCGGCGACCTCGATGCGCAGCCAGTTCGGCCACTCACCGACCCCGATGATCGTGACGTCGGGCAGCCCGACGAGCAGCGCGCACATGCGCGTAGGATCAGTTTCCACAGGGGCTCCCGCATTCGACGACGTAAGACACCGTCAGATTCGCAGAGCCCCTGTACCGCGCCCGGGGACCTACCCCAGCACCCTCATCCCACCCTCAGATCCGAAGCGCCCCTTTACGCCAACGGGAGCCCGGTCACTATCAGCGATCCCTTCGGGTTGGATGCGTGTGGGGACTCGGATGCCACGGTGACCACTTCCGGCTACCAGAGCTGCATCCAGGCTGCTGCTGATGCCGCTGACGCGGCTGCCGCAGCGGCTGCGGCTGCGGCTGCGTCCAAGCCGCCGTCGCCCGGCAAGGGTTACACGTGGTCGTGCGGTTCCGAAGGCATGTTCTCGAAGTCAGGCTGTGACTGGAGCAATCCAGGGCCCTTCAGCTGGCTCGGACTTCTTATGGACATCCTTCGGATCGACGCCCCGGCCCATGGGTCGGCCCCGGCTCCTCCTGCACGCCTGCCTGGACCCAAGGATGCGCCAAGGCTGTGGACGGACATTCTGACAGGGTTCGGCAAGGGCGCAGATGGCGGCGGAGCGATGGCATGCGGCAGTATCGAGGGCAGCGTGGGAATCGGTACTGCGTCGGCGACCGAGTGTGCCATGGCCGACACCAAGGGTCTTGCCGGGTTGACCACGGTGGGTGCCGGGCCATCGGTCGGAACCCCCGGTCTTTCGGGCTCGGTCGGAGTCGCGGTCAGTAACTCTGACGCCGAAGGAATATCACACTGGGCGATGTGCGGAAATGCCGCCGGTGGAGCCGGTGTAGGAGGCTCTGGCGCGCTCTGCGGAAGCATCTACTACAACGACGTCACCACTGAGTGGAGTTACTCGGGTGCCTGGAGCTTCTACGCCGGAGTGAGTGTGACCACACCATCGGGAAGCGTCGGGTACTCGTACACGTACACGTGGGTGGACCGTTGGATCAGCTGGCCGTGGGCTTGATGATGGCGAACGGGAGAGTTCTCAACGCGCGTCCGTTCGATGAGAAGCAGCCAAGTGCGTGGCTGTTTGCTCTCATCGGTCGCCGATGGGTGCGTGTGCTGCTCATCGGGGTTGTGCTGTTGGTGGTCGCCGGAACCGTGTATTACAAAACGGTTGTGGTGCCGACACTCACAGCGACGCGATTCGAGGTGTCGGTTGAAGGCCAAGACAACCGGCTGGTCGTCGGGGTCGATGACGAAGCCGGCGTTGTCACGGTGTCCGGAGGGCAGAACGGCTTGTCCGAGTTGGTCATCTCGGGCGGCTCCCTTCTGGTGTTAGCGACGGAGGTCGGCGTGGGTGGCGGGGACAAATGGGTGCAGATGCCGCTGTCGCTGGTCGACGCCCACATGGGTGCATTGACGCCTAGCCGAGCGCTCGCCGCGCTCTCTCGCGATGTGAAGGAATGCCGCAAGCCGAGCGCTGACGCGACGTTCATCCTCAGGCTCTTACTGGGCATTAGCGATAATGGCGTTTCGCTTTGTGGATATGGGTCGGGGCACGCGGACGGTACGCACTGGATCGTGGACGAGAAGGCCGTTCGCCCTTCCGAACTCAATGAGGTGCCGTCATCCTCAGTGCTCGCACTTTCAGCGATGGCCAAACCTGAAGCGGTTCTGGCGGCCTTGGACCAGCTGGTGGCGAAGTCCAGCGCGTGACCGGCCTCACTTACCTCAACAACCGCTACTACGACCCCACCGTGGGCGTGTTCACCTCCGTCGACCCGCTCGTCGGCAAGACGGGTACGCCATACCTTTACGCCGCGGGCAACCCGACAACGTTGAGCGACCCCAGCGGACTCTGCG
>CAIXHI010000043.1 GCA_903919215.1 uncultured Acidimicrobiaceae bacterium | reverse complement strand
GCGGTCGAGTTCGCTGTAGACCGCGACGGTCTTGATACCGAGTTCCCGGGCAGCCCGGATAACTCGTACAGCGATCTCTCCACGGTTGGCGATCAGGATCTTTTTCAGCACAGGTGCCAATCTTTACGGAATGGACACCCCAAATGCCACCTCGCTGTCCAAATGGCCGTTTCGCTGGCATGTCCAGGTGGTCGACGAGACGGGGAGTACGAACGCCGACCTGCTGGCTGCGGCCGCCGCAGGCGCCCCAGATCGATCGGTCCTCGTGGCCCGCCACCAAACCGCTGGCCGAGGTCGGCTCGACCGTCGGTGGGACGCGCCCGCGGGCGCAAACCTGTTGGTGTCGTTGCTCTTCCGTGAGATTCCGGCCGATCCACACGTGCTGACGCAACGCGTGGCGTTGGCGGCCGCAGTCGCCTGTGAGCGGCTTGCCGGAGTGCGACCGTCGCTGAAATGGCCGAACGACCTACTGCTGGACGATGTGAAACTGGCCGGGGTGCTGGCCCAGGCGTACCTCGGGCCGCAACCGGCGGTAGTGGTCGGCATTGGCATCAACGTCGGGTGGGCACCCGAAGGCGCGGCGCAGGTGGGGCACGATGTGCAACCACTCGATCTGCTCGCCGAGATGCTGCGTGCCTACGACGACCTGCCCGAGGATGTCTGGCTGATGTATCGCGACCGCCTGGGCACGATCGGTCGTCGAGTGCGCGTGGAACTCCCTGACGGGATGGTGGAGGGTGTCGCTGTCGACGTCGACCCTGACGGCCAACTCGTGGTCGTGGACGATGTGGGCAAGAGTCGGCGGTTCGCAGTGGGCGATATCGTGCACCTACGCATCGCCAACGAGTGACCGATTCGCCGGGCGGGGGAGCAGTACCCTCGGCCCGTGCTGGCGATCGACACCACCCCGTTGCGCCGTCCCCGGCGCGTGCGCGGCCTGCTGGTGGTGGCGCTGTGCACCACCGTGGCAGGTGCCGCGGGAACGTTCGCCGCTGCGCATCGAGCCGTTGGCGACGTGCCGCGGGTGAAAGCTGTTGCTGCGGTGCTGAGTCCGCACAGTTCGGTCGTCGACAACTACCTGTTGGTCGGCAGCGACAGCCGAGCCGCGGGCGACCCCAACACGGGAGGCTCGGCTGGCGATGTCACCGGCAACCGCAGTGACACGATCATGGTGTTGCGTATTGACCGCAACAGCGGTCATGCCGCACTGCTCTCGATCCCGCGCGACCTGTACGTCACGACGTCGGTTCGTACGGGTCGGATCAACGGCGCCTACAACGATGGCGCGGCCGCGCTGGTCACTGCGGTCCAGGAAGCGCTCCAGTTGCCGGTCCACCATTACGTGGAGGTCGATTTCTCCGGTTTCAAGACGCTCGTCGATGCGCTGGGCGGTGTTGTGGTGTGCTTCGACCTGCCGGCTCGCGACAAGAACACTGGTCTCGATATCCCCGTCGCCGGTTGTCACTTGCTGAATGGCACCGCTGCGTTGGCGTACGCGCGCAGCCGCCACTACGAGGAGCTGCGCGACGGCACCTGGACGGAAGACCCCACGAGCGACCTCGGTCGGTCGAAGCGACAGCGCGACTTCGTCAACCGCACGCTACGAACGGCGCTCGACCGGGTGAAGACCGACCCGTTTCAGGCGGGCGGTCTTGTGCATTCGGTGGCGGCCGCTATCGCGATCGATAGCGATCTCGACCCGATCGATGCTGCGTCCACCTTGCGCACGGCGGTTGATGCTGGATTGGTGACCTACTCGTTGCCAGTGGTGCCAACGAGGATCGGTGGCGCCGACGTGCTCGTCCTGGGCGACGGCGCCGACGCCGTGCTGAGCTATTTCCGCGGCATCGGCCCAGAGCCCGCACCGGGTTCCTGAGCTCGGCGGGCCATACTTGACACGATGTCGAACGTACGAGAGAGCGACCTGATCGCTGGGGTTCACGTGGTCGAGCCGTCGATTCACGGCGATCAGCGCGGCCTGTTCATCGAGACCTACCGTCGCGAGTGGTTCCCGAACGCCCGCGAGATGCTGCAGAGCAACCGCTCCAACAAGCAGCAGGGTGCACTGGTGGGTCTGCATTACCACCTGCACCAGGCCGACTATTGGTACACGCCGGTCGGCACGATCCGCGTCGTACTGCACGATCTACGCGAAGGCGGCCCCACCGACGGGGCCACGCAGACCATCGACATCTCCGGCGAGAACCACCTCGGCGTGTACATCCCGCCGGGTGTCGCGCACGGGTTCTCCGCTCTCACCGATGTCGTCATGACCTACCTGGTCGACGGGTACTACAACCCCGCCGATGAGTTGGGTGTGCTGTGGAACGATCCGCTGATCGGAGCCGATTGGGGTGTCGCCGAACCGATCCTTTCCGAACGTGATCGGAACAATCCGTTGCGCGCCGACCTGCCGGCTGGTCGGCGTCCGTACTGGCCGATGAGGACCTGACATGAAACTGTTCGTCACCGGCGCGGCCGGATTCATCGGTTCCAATTACGTGCGCTGGGTGCTCGCCAACAGCGACGACGAGGTCACGATCTTCGACGCGCTCACGTACGCGGGCAACCTCGAGAGCATTCGCGACGTGCTCGAGAACCCGCGTTGCCGGTTCGTGCATGCCGACATCTGCGACCAGGAAGCTGTGCTGCAGGCGATGGACGGACACGAGGCGGTGGTGCACTTCGCCGCCGAGAGCCACGTCGATCGCAGCATCGCCGACCCGTACGCGTTCGTCCGTACGAACTGCTTCGGTACGAACGTCGTCTGCGACGTTGCCCGCCAGGTGGGCGTCGGCCGGTTCCTGCACATCAGCACCGACGAGGTGTACGGCAGTATCGATGTCGGCTCGTTCAGCGAGACCGATCGCCTCACGCCGCGCTCGCCCTACAGCGCCTCGAAGGCCGGCAGCGACCTCATCGCCCTGAGCTATGTCACCACTCATGATCTGCCGGTGGTGGTCACCCGTTGTAGCAACAACTACGGCGCGTACCAGTTCCCCGAGAAGGTCATTCCGTTGTTCACCACGAACCTGCTCGATGGCCAGCAGGTGCCCCTGTATGGCGACGGCGGCAACGTGCGCGACTGGATTCATGTGGAGGACCACAACCGGGCTGCACACCTCGTACTGCAGCACGGTGTCGTGGGCGAGGTGTACAACATCGGAGCGCACCACGAGATCACCAACCGCGAGCTCACGTACACGCTGCTGCAGCTGTGTGGTCGCGACGAGTCGGCGATCCGTCCTGTCGCCGACCGCTTGGGCCACGACCGTCGCTACTCGGTGAACATCGACAAGATCACGGCACTCGGGTGGCAGGTCGAGCGCACGTTCGAGCAGGCGATCGACGAGACCGTTCGTTGGTATCGCGATAACCGCTGGTGGTGGGAGCCGTTGAAGGCCAAGGCCGGTATCTGATGCGTGTGTTGATCACCGGTGCCCGCGGTCAACTCGGCACCGACCTGATGCGCCATTGCACCGCTGCGGGTGACGATGTGCTGGCGTTTGACCGTGCCGGACTCGATATCGAGTCGCGTTCGGCCGTGCTTTCAGCCGTGACCACGCTGGCCCCTGAGGTGGTGGTGAACTGCGCGTCATGGACGGCTGTCGACGCCTGCGAAGGCGACCCTCAGCGGGCACATTCGGCGAACGGTCTCGCGGTGCGCTGGCTGGCCGAGGCATGTGCTCGCACCGATGCACACCTCGTGCAGATCAGCACCGACTACGTCTTCGACGGCACGCTGCACGGCGCCTACTCGGAATGGGACGCCACGCACCCGCGCAGCGTGTACGGGTGGAGCAAACTCGCCGGCGAGCGCGAAGCCGCTGTCCTCGGAACCAACGCTGCCGTGGTGCGAACCTCGTGGGTGAGCGGCGAGCACGGCAACAACATGGTGAAGACGATCATGCGCCTGGCGAACGAGCGGACGCAGCTGCAGTTCGTCGACGACCAAGTAGGTCACCCCACGTTCACCGCCGACCTGGCCGCGGTGCTGCGACGCATTGCGCTGGATCGGTTGAGCGGGGTGGTGCACGCCACGAACCAAGGTGTCGTGTCGTGGTACGAGTTCGCCATGGAGGTCGTCAGCGCGATGGGGAAGGACACGGCAATGGTGCAGCCGATCGCCACGGCCGAACTGCAGCCGCAGCGCCCCGCTCATCGACCGGCAAACAGTGTGCTCGACAACGCGGTCTTGCGTGCTGCCGGGTACGCGCCGCTGCGCGACTTTCGCGAACCGCTGCGCGAGGTTGTGCAGAACCTGCTCAGCTGAGCGCAGCGAGGATCCGCCGGGCGCGGCGGGCGACGGCCTCGTCGATCATCTGACCCGATGCATCACGCACCGCCCCGGCGCTGCCGTCGAGCAGGGTCAGCACCTCGCGGGCCCATTCCACATCGGCGGACGACGGGCTGAACGCGGTGTTGACCGGGGCACAGTGCGAGGGGTGGATGACGGCACGGCCCGCGAAGCCGAGATCCGCGAGTTCCGTCGTCGTGCTGGCCAGCAATTCGAGGTCGTCGATCTGTAGGTGCACACCTCCGACGGGTGCGGCCAGACCGGCGGCCGCGCAGGTGATCACCAGACGCACCCGTGCGTGATCGATCAGTCCCTGCCCGCCGGGAAGTCGGCCGCCCAGGTCGGCGAGCAGGTCGACCTCGCCGAGGTGGCAGCACGTGACCCCATGGGCGGCAACGATCGCGTCAAGATCGCGCAGCGCGGCGGCGGTCTCCACGAGCGGAGCGACAGCGATACCGGGGAGCGACCAGTGCACTTCGGTGATCCATGCCGCCGACTCGCACTTCGCGAGCACCAGGCCCTCGGGTCGCGTTGCGGCGCTCGCGAGTGCCTCCAGATCGCGACGCCCTTCGTCACCGTGGTTGATGCGCACCCAACGCTGCGGGCGGCTGTCGCCCGCGAGTGCTGCCGTCGCGTGAAGTCGGGCGGCGGACTTACCATCGGGCTTCACCGCGTCCTCGAGGTCGATGATGACCGCGTCGGCGTCGGACGTGAGCGCCTTCCCAATGCGGTCGGGGCGGTCGCCCGGCACGTACAGCCAACTTCGGGTCATGGGATTTCCATTCAGTAACTGCGCGGCAACCCGAGCACGTGCTGGCCCACGTAGGCGAGCACGAGGTTCGTGTTGATCGGTGCGACCTGGTAGAGCCGGGTCTCGCGGAACTTTCGTTCGATGTCGTACTCCGCGGCGAAGCCGAACCCGCCGTGCGTGTCGAGACACGCGTTACCAGCGGCCCACGATGCCTCAGATGCCATCATCTTCGACAGGTTGGCCTCGGTGCCGCACGGCTTGCCTGCGTCAAAGAGGGCTGCCGCCTGTTTGCGCATCAGATCGGCCCCGGCCAACTGGGAATACGCGCGGGCGAGGGGGAACTGCACCCCCTGGTTGGCGCCGATGGGACGGCCGAACACCTGACGTGTGTTGGCGTAGTCGACTGCCCGGTCGAGGAAGAACCGGCCGTCACCGATGCACTCTGAAGCGATCAGGATGCGTTCGGCGTTCATCCCATCGAGGATGTGTCGAAACCCGTTCCCCTCGGTTCCCACCAACGCATCGTGCGGGATGAGCACATCGTCGAAGAACACCTCGGTGGTGTTGTGGTTCATCATCGTCGGGATCGGCCGGATGGTGATGCCCTTGGCCACGCGCAGGTCGACGAGGAAGACCGACATACCGTCGGTCTTCTTCTGCACATCGTCGTACGGGGTGGTGCGGGCGAGCAGGATCATCAGGTCGCTGTACAGCGCCCGCGAGGTCCAGATCTTCTGCCCGTTGATCAGCCAGCCGTCGGCGGTGCGCTCGGCCCGAGTACGGATACGGGCCGTCTCGCTGCCGGCACCCGGCTCGGTGACGCCGAAGGCCTGCAGTCGCAGATCGCCGTTGGCGATGGCGGGTAGGTACGTGCTCTTCTGTTCTGGCGTACCGTGCCGCAGCAGCGTGCCCATGATGTACATCTGCGCGTGGCAGGCCGATGGGTTGCCGCCGGACGCGGCGATCTCCTCGAGGATCACACATGCGCCGGCCAGCGGCAGCCCGCCGCCGCCGTACTCCTCGGGGATGAGCGCACCGAGATAGCCGTTGCGGGTGAGTTCACCCACGAACTCCTCGGGATAGCGGTCGGGTTCCAGTCCGCGCCAGTACTCGTTGCCATACCTGTCGCACAGCCGCCGCACTTCGCTGCGGATCGGTTCGAACTCCTCGGGAATGCCGAAGTCCACTGCGGATTCCTTTCCACGCGCCTGACAACTCTTGCCGTTCCGTACACCGTGGCACAAGAACCACCGCACCTCATAGCGGTGTTAAGTTCCTCACATGCGGAATCGCGGGATCGGCATTGTGGTGTGCTCAATTCTCCTCTTCACGGCCTGTAGCGACAGCGGCCGCAGATTGGGAGATGTCACGGAGGCCAGCGACGGTGCGGATGTCACCACCGCTGCGGGCGACGGTACGTGGACCGTGTTCGTGTACATGGCCGCCGACAACAACCTTGAAGGCGACGGCGTCGACGATGTCCAGGAGATGATCCAGGGTGTCAGCGGCAACGTGAACCTGTTCGTCCTCGACGATCGGTCGGTCGAGGACGAGGCCCCGTTCTCGGGAGCTCCGATCGACGGGGTCGGTACGTTCTCTGGGGCCCATCTGCTGCACATCACGCCAGCAGGGGCGAAGGACCTGCAGGATCTCGGCCAGGTCGACATGGCCGATCCCGACCTGCTCGTCGAGGCGGCTTCCACGGTGTTCGAGAACTACCCGGCCGAGCACACGGCGATGGTGTTCTGGGACCACGCCAACGGATGGCAGGGCTACTCCTCCGACGACAGTGCCCAGCACGGGCTGATGTCGCCCGACCAGATGCAAGGCGCACTCGCCGAGGTGTTGCAGCGCTCAGCGATGGACCGCTTCTCCGTGGTGTCCTACGACGCATGTTTGATGGCGGAACTGGAAGTGGCGCTCAGCATGGTGCCGGTCGCCGACTACCTGCTGGCCTCCGAGCAGACCGTCCCGAACCACGGTATGGACTACGGATTCATCGGGGAGGCCGTCAGCGGCGACCCCGAGCACTTCGGGGCGACGATGATCGAAGGTTTCCGGCAGCAGTCGGACCAGGAGGACGATCTGGCGACCGTGACGATGTCGATGCTGAATCTCTCGAAGCTGGATGCGGTCACGGCAGCTGTCGACGGCTTGCAGCAGGCGTTGGCCGCCGACCCGGCCGCGGCAGTCGAGTTCCTGCGGGCGGCCGACCAGTCCTCGGCGTTCGCCTACAACGACGATCCGAACAAGAGCTTCAACCTGCGCGATCTGGGCCAGATCGGTGACTCCCTCGTCGCCGGCGGCTCCTCACTGGCTGCGGCGGCCGCTCAGATGGTGGCCGCGGTCGACGATGCGGTTGTCGACCACCTCGAGGGGGTGGCGTTCACTGGCGCCCATGGTCTGTCGGTGTATGCGCCGATCAGCATCGAGTACTTCGACTCCGCGTTCAACGAAGTCAGCACTTCCACGCGGTGGTCGGCGCTACTCGATGCCGCATACGGTGGCGGTGCCGACAGCGTCGGCGCCACCGACACCTCGTTCGCTGCGCTGCCTGTGGCGTCGTTCGAGAACGGCAGGTTCACCATCGCCGCGCAGGTGAGTGCCGAGGCCGCACCCAACATCGCCAGCGTCACTGTGTTCTACGGCGCCTTCGTGCCGGCTCAGGACGGGTACCCCGACCTGTTGTTGATGCTCGGCCGCAAGTCCGCTGAGGTGCTCGACCCCGCCAAGGGCATCGTCGGTGGAGTGCTGCCGGTGCTGCAACTCGGGATCACGGCTGACGGCGGCGGCAGTGGTCTGCTGGGCGTGTTCAACCCCGTCCCCAGCCCCGACGGCACCGCGACGATCTTGTCGGTGCCAGTGCGTTATATGGCACCCGGGGTGGGTGTCGACGACGGGCTGGGCGGCTTCCTGGAGCTCACACTCGACGCCGATGCCAACGTCGTCGGCCGCGCACTGTTCCTGCTCACCGACACCGGCGCGCTGGCACCGGCGACGCCCGCTCCGCAGGGCACCCTGCAGACGATCGTGCTGCAACTCGGGGCCGATGGCTCGGTGGTGCCGGTGCCGTCCGAGATGTACACGACCCCGCCCTCGCTGGCGGCCGTGCTGGACAGCTACACGATCGTTGCCCAACTTGTCGCCCCGGGCGACGGTTCGGTGCTGGGCAACGCACTCGGGTTCGGTGTGGTCGTGGTGGATGCCGCCGGCACCACGCACGTCACCTTCGCCAAGTACACCGGCTGACCGGCGCCGCCGTCCCGCAGGGTTCGGGAGCCTTGGATTCGTGCAGTTCGACGCGCTGGGTGACGACATGAGTGGGAACAGGGCAGGCGAAAAGCCATGATGGAGCCCGTGCGCGTCGCCTACACCCTCGAGCAATGCTGGCACCGGGTGCCGGGTGGCACCGGGGTAGCTGCGCTGCGCACGGCCGAGGCGTTGATGGCCTACGACGATGTGGAGTTGATCGGCGTTGCAGGTCTGCACCGCCGCCCACCGCTCGATCCGTGGGCGCCATCGATCCCGATCGCGCACCTGCCGATCGCCGGTGGGTGGATGTACGAGACCTGGCTGCGCCTGCAATGGCCGAAGGTCGAGTGGACCACCGGCAAGGTCGACATCGCCCACGCCACCACGTTGATCCCGTGCCCGACGGATGCTCGGCTGGTGGTCACCCTGCACGACCTTGCGTTCGTGCACACCCCCGAATACTTCACACGTCATGGTGTGCGAGTCTTCAACCGCAGTCTGAAGCACATCCGTGAGCGCGCCGACTTGGTGCTGTGCTGCAGCGAAGCCACGATGGACGACTGTCTGCATGCCGGTATCGGCGCCGACCGATTGCGGTTCGTGCCACTCGGTGTGGAGGCGGCTCGTGCCGATGCGGATGACGTGGCACGTGTTCGTGCCGCCTACGACCTGCCCGAGGAGTACCTGTTGTTCGTGGGCACCGTCGAGCCGCGCAAGAACCTCAAAGGTCTCATCGCTGCGCTCGACGAAGTCCCTGATGCGCCGTTACTGGTGGTCGCGGGTGCATCCGGTTGGGGCGATGCCGGTGGCGAACCCCACCCCGGTGTGCAGTTCCTCGGGTTCGTTCCTGGTGAGGATCTCGCTGGTCTTTACGCCGGCGCCCGCGTGTTCTGCTACCCGAGTACGCGTGAGGGCTACGGGCTTCCCGTGCTCGAGGCCATGGCGCAGGGCACACCGGTGGTCACCAGTTTGGGCACCGCCACCGAGGAGGTCGCCGGCGACGCCGCTGTGCTGATCGACCCGCTCGACGTGAGCGATATCGCTCGCGGTATCGACGATGCGCGGCGGCGCCGCGACGAGTTGTCCAGCAAGGGTCTCGTCCGCGCCAAGCTGCACGGATGGGACGCGACTGCCGAGCTCACCGTCGCCGCCTACAAGGAACTGGCCGGATGACTCCACCGTCGGTACTCGTCAACATGCTGTGGTGCCTGCCCGGCAAGGTGGGTGGCTCGGAGGAATACCTCGTGCGCCAGTTGCTGGGACTCGCCGAACTCCCCGAGCCGCAGTGGCGACCGACGGTGGCGGTGGCCCGCGGTCTCGTGGCGGCGCACCCCGAGCTGGCGGCGGCCGCAACGGTGGTCGAGCCCCGGTTCGAGAGCGACAGTCGCCTGCGGCGTATCGCTGGCGAGATCACGTGGCTGCGTTCACACAGTCGGGATGCCGCACTGGTCCACCATGGCGGTGGCACCGCCCCGCTCATGGCACACCGACCGTATGTGCTCACCATCCACGACCTGCAGTTCCGCACGTACCCCGAGTACTTCTCACGCAAGAAACGCGCGTATCTGGCGGCGCTGATCCCCACCTCGGCGCGACGCGCAGCGGTCGTGGCCGTGCCCAGTGAGTACGTTCGCGAGTGTGTGATCAGCGCCTACGGTGTGCACGAGGAGCGAGTGATGGTGGTGCCCCACGGCATCGAGCCGACGCTTGCCGACGACGTCACCGCTGCGGCCGTTCTGCGCGCTCGGTACGAGTTGGGCGACGGCCCGATCATCGTCTACCCCGCTGTCACGCACCCGCACAAGCACCATGAGTTCCTGCTGCGGATGATGCGCGACCACTGGACCGACCCCGACTTGCGCCTGGTGCTCACCGGGGGCGAGGGTGCTGCAGAAGCGGTGGTGAGCGCCAGTGCTGACCGTCGCGTGAAGCGCCTTGGGCGGGTTCCTGCGGCCGACCGCAACGGTCTCCTGGCGATGGCCGAGGCAATGGTGTTCCCCAGTCAGTACGAGGGCTTCGGGGCGCCACTGATCGAGGCGATGACCCTCGGAGCGCCTGTGATCTGCAGCGACGCCACCTGTATGCCGCAGATCGTCGGTGATGCCGGGCTCGTGCTGCCGTTGCTGCCCGACGCGTGGGCCGACGCGCTGGTCGAGGTCGGGCGTCGACGAGTGGAGTTGGTCGCGGCTGGTCACCGGCGCGCACAGGACTTCACCTCGCTGGCCAGCGGAGCCGCGCTCGCAGCGGTGTATGCGCGAGCGTTGGAGCTGTCATGAACCCGGCACCTATCGCCCAGCCACTGCGCTTGGCGGTGCTGTGTCCGCACTTTGCCCCCGACACCGCCCCCACCGGCGAGGTGATCACGCGCATCGTGCACGAACTCGCCGCCTTGGGTCACGAAGTCCACGTCATCACCGCGCTGCCCTGGTACCGCGAGCACCGCCTCGAGGCCGGCTGGGAAGGGAAGTGGGTGCGCAAGGAGCGCACTGCGTGGGGCACGATCACCCGCGTCAATCCATTCCCCGGTGACGACAAGCGCAACCTGCTGCGCCGGGCGGCAGGGTTTGCAGGGTTCAGCGTGCTCGCAGGTCTCACGTCACTCGTCGGTGGTCGCGTCGATGCGGTCATCGCCATGTCACCACCGCTGACGATGGGCCTCACTGGCTGGGGTACACACCTGGTGCGACGCGGACCGTTGGTGTTCAACATCCAGGATGTGTTCCCCGATGCTGCTGTCGAGACCGGGGCGATCACCAACACCAAGATCATCGCCGTCGCCCGCTGGCTCGAACGGGTCAGCTATCAGCGTTCTGCCGCCGTGACGGTGTTGTCCGACGACCTGCGCGACAACGTGGCGGCGAAGGTCAAGGAGAAGTACCGCGACCGGGTGCATGTCATCCCGAACTTCGTCGACACCGAGTTCATCCGACCTGCCGATCGCATGACCGCCCTCCGAAGCGAGTTGGGTATCGGCGACGAACCGGTGGTGTTGTACGCCGGCAACGTCGGTTTCTCGCAATCCTTGGAGATGGTGGTCGACGCTGCAGCGGAGTTCCCGCACGCGACGTTCCTGATCAACGGCGACGGCGCGGCGCGGTCCACATTGGAGCAACGTGCCGCTCACCTTCCTAATGTGCGCTTCAGCGGGTACCAGCCCAAGGCGCGGGTGCCCGAGGTGCTGGCCACCGGCGATGTGCACCTCGTGCCGCTGAAACGTGGTTTGGGGCGTGTCAGCGTGCCGTCCAAGACCTACTCGATCCTCGCTGCCGGGCGGCCGGTGCTGGCGGCGATCGACCCCGGAACCGAGGTACCGCGCATGTTGGCGGCAAGCGGTGGCGGGATCGCAGTGGCGCCCGACGACCCTGCCGCCTTCGCAGATGGCTTACGAACGCTGCTCGGCGATCTTGTGACAGCTCGGGCGATGGGCGCCGCTGGACGTGAGTGGGTGCTGGGAGCGGCCTCTCCGCAGGCAGTCGCCCTGGCCTACGAGCATCTGGTGCGATCGCTGCTCAGTTAGGGCTGTTCTGCCAGGCCGTTCATATTTGAGGTCCGGAGGCGATAACCTCGCACCCTCGTGGCCTCATCATCGTCCGCAAGAAAAGTCGCCAAGCTCGCATCCCGCGGCAAGGGCAAAAGGGTTCGCTTCTCCGGCGGCACCACTTTCCCCGTCGCCATGGGCGCAATCATCTTGGCGATGGTTCTCCTCATCGCATATGCCAAGGCCAGCTTGCCGGGCGCAGAGACGGGCGCGCCCCAGCCGGGCGACGAGTGGGTTGCCGCCTATTCGTTCCGTGTCTGCGACAAGGAGTTCAACCTCACGGGCACCGCCGCAGAGCTCTCGAAGGATGCCTCAACCGGCAACCCCGACACGCTCAATGCTGGCACCGACAACGCCGACGGCATCATCCACTACCACCCGCAGACCGGTGGGGCCACTGGCCGCAGGGCCAAGCTCGGCGTCTTCCTCGACACGTACGGCGTGAAGCTCAATAACACCACGCTCACGCTTCCCGCCGCCCAGGTGGGCCTGGGTGAGACGAACTCGTGGTCGATCAAGGACGACATCTTCAAGGACACGTCCTGTGCGGGCAAGACCCCGGCGCTGAAGGTCCGCGTGTGGAACGACTACACGTCTGGTGCGTTCTACGACAACGTCACCGACTTCACCAATCTGCGGTT
This sequence comes from uncultured Acidimicrobiaceae bacterium, assembly GCA_903919215.1. Classification (GTDB taxonomy): domain Bacteria; phylum Actinomycetota; class Acidimicrobiia; order Acidimicrobiales; family Ilumatobacteraceae; genus UBA668. The sequence goes on along the minus strand of CAIXHI010000043.1, from coordinate 64 downwards.
CGTCCGCAACGGCATGATCTTCGTGGTCGCGATCGTCCCCAACGACTTCGAGATCCCGCGTCCG
>CAIXHI010000042.1 GCA_903919215.1 uncultured Acidimicrobiaceae bacterium | reverse complement strand
TCGACCTGCAGGTACGTGCCGAGGGGCGTCTCCACCGTGCGCACATGGTCGGTGGAGATCAGACGGTAGAGGGTGTCGTCGTGACCGAGGGGGAACAGTTCCGTGAACTCGAACTCGGGGGAAGCAGCCATGTGCTCAGGCTACGTCCGCCCCCTCCTCCCCCCGAAACCCCCTCCCCTCTGACTTCTGTGTCGCGGGCCTGACCTCCAACTCTGGTGCTCCATCCCGCGACACAGACGGGGGTCGCGCGATCCGCCCGTCTCTGTGTCGCGCCCGTGACCTCCATGGCTGAACGTCACGGGCGGACATGGAGGGACGCTCGGAGGGTGGCGAGGACGTAGCCCGGGTCGTCGATGACATCGGCGGTGGTGAACTCGATCACCTCGTTGCCGAGACTTTGGAGATGGTTGCGTCGGCGAGCGTCACGCTGCCGGTCTCGATCGGAGGTATGGCCGATACGGCCGGACACCTCAACGATGACCCTCTCGTTCGGGAACACGAAATCGACCCGGGCCACGGTTTCGCCATCACGCTTGAACACGACCTGGCACTCTGGACGCGGCAGACCCTGCTCTCGCAACAGCCTGAGGAATCGTCGCTCGAGATGTGACTCGCCGCCCGAGTCCAGCAGGAGTTCACGCAGCAGGGCGCAACCGTGGTGCCCCTTGCCGCTCAGGCCGGCGAGGCGTCGTTTCAATCGGACGAGCGCGGTGCGACGTAGGCGGATGGCTTCGTCGATGGCATGTTCCAGGTCGCCAGCGGAGACACCCTGTGCCGCGTAGTCGATGACCGCTCTGGTCGCAGTGGTCGTGCGAACGCCGCGGTGGCGGATGATGTCGCCGTTGTCCCATTTCACCGTGGTGTGCACGTTGACCCAGTTCGGGATGGCCCGCCGGCCACGTGGCACGAGGAACTCGGGATGATGCGGTTCCGGGACGTCGATGCCCAACCAACGCAGCGCCGTCGACCCGTATAGGGCACCTCGAATGCCCACCCATCCGCTGCATGCCCGCACCTGCATCTCGAACGTGAGCAGCGTCGCAGAGTGATGGAAGTACCCCGGTGCGATCTGCGTCCACAACCCGGCCGCCTGGTGACGTTGCCATGCTGCCGGGCTGAGCACGGTCAATGCTGTTCGCTCGGTGAGGATCCGTTGGTTCGCTGCGGCAAGTTCGATCAATTTCCGATGGGTTTCCACGCCATCACTGGGTACGGCGCGACCCGAATTCCGGCGAGGCCCCCGTCTCTGTCGCGGCGGCGACCGCCGTCGATGGAGGTCGTGCCCGCGACACAGAGGCGAGAGGTTGGGTGGGTGGGTTCGAGAGGGTGGGTGGGTGGGTGGAGCGGATGGCGGGGGATGGCGGGGGATGGCTTGGAACGGCCGGGTGGATGGTGCGGCGTATTGTGGCGACCATGTCGACCTTGCCGCCGCCACCACCACCCCAGCCCCAGCCGTTCCCTGGTGCCCCGGTGCCCCCGCCACCCCCGGCACCGCAGTACGCGCCGGCCGTGCTCGCACCGAAATCGCGCGGCCGCAAGGGTGTGCCGGCGATCGTCCTCGTCGTATTGCTGGTCGCTGGCGTCGTGGTATGGCTGGTCGCCGGCCGCGATTCGGGCTCGGACGCCAACGGCGGAGGTGCAGCGATCGACACAACCCAGGCGCTGGCTGGGCTCGCGAGCGTCACCGAGGGAAACACTGAGCCGACATCGGTCGACGACTGCCCGCTCGGTGACTTCCCAAAGCTCGTCACGCTGCTGTCGGAGAAGACCTCGCTCGATCGCTTCCAGGACGGCACCGATGCCAACTTCGTACTCGCCGAGTTCGACAAATTCACGGGCATTGTCGGTTGCGCCACAGGTGATCAGTCAGGCAACTCCGGCACCGACCTCGGCGTCACAGCGTTCGGCGGCAGCAACAAGGACGTCATACGCCTGTATGAAACCAGTCGGGCCGACGTCCAACTCAGCAACGAGGGCAAGTCGTCGTGGCGCGGCGGCACGGTGCGCAGCGGGTGCCTGCCCGCGGCCGGCGACGCGCTGCCCGAATGCCTGTCGTGGTGGGATTCGGACGGGCTGGTGGTGATCGTCAACCTGCGCGTCGAGAACACGTCAGCAGCAGCAACGGGGCACGCGCTCCGTGGCATGTTGGACGACGTGATCGCAGCGTTGGAAGCTGCGGCCTGACCTCGACGCGCCCCGCTATTTGAGGCGCTTGGGCGGGGCGTTGGCCGGGTCGATCGGCCACTGGTGCTTGGGATAGCGGCCGGCCATGTCCTTGCGGACGTCGGCCCACGTTCCGGCCCAGAAGCCGGGCAGATCGCTGGTGATCTGGATCGGGCGGTCGGCCGGTGACAGCAACTCCAGCGCGATCGGCACCCGACCGTCACCCACGCACGGATGTTCCCGCAGCCCGAACAGGTCTTGCACCCGCACGGACGCAGTGATCACCTCGCGTGTGTAGTCGATCTCGGCCGTGCGGCCGGCCGGCGTCTCCAGATGCGTCGGTGCCAACTCGGCGAGGCGGACAGAGAGGTCCCACCCGAGTTGCGACGACAGCAGCATGTCGACGTCGAGGCGGGCGAGGTCGGCTGCTCCGGTGGCGCCGACGAGGTACGGCGCCAACCACTCGTCGAGCGTGGAGAGCAGCGTCGCGTCGCTCCAGTCGGGCCAGTCGTCCGCGCCGAGTGTGCGCCGTAGGAACGCCACGCGTGCGCGCAGCGTCGACCCTTCGGTGCGGCCGAGCGCAGCCAGCCGTGTGGTGCGCACCCGCTCGATCAGCGCGGCAGTCGTCGCCTCACCCGCCGGAGCTGCACGCACCTGCTCGTCGAGCAGCATGCCACCCAGGCGGGTCTCGATCCGCAGTACGAGTTCGTCGCGACTCTTGTCCCACACGAGTTGCTCGCGGCGCTCGATCTGCGCGGCCATCACTTCGATCACCTGTGCGACGTCGATCGCGGCGCCGATCCGGATGCGGGCAGTATCGCGTTTGCCGTCGAGGTCGGCGGCGACGACGAACTGTTCAGCGGCCAACGAGTCGGACGGCGCCACCCACGCGGACGACCCGCTGCGCATCTGGAACTGACCCGGCTGACTGCGGCGCACCGCAATGCGGTCGGGGTAGGCGAGGGCCAGCACCACGCCGCTGTGATCGGCGCGGACGCGGTCGAAGTCGATCCGCACACCAGCGCGTCGGGCGATGTCGACGGCCCGATCGCGCATGCGGTCGACATCGCGCCAGTTGGCGCGATCGTCGCGCGTGCCGCACACGATCTCGACACGCAGACCGAGGTCGGCGGGCAGTTCGTCGGGGCGACCGCGCAGCACGTCGCGCTCGTCGAGCAGTGCGGCGATGATGCACGCCAGCGGTCGATCAGATTCGCTCGCCTCGCCGACCATGTGCGCGAGTCGCGGGTGCAGCGGCAGGGCCAACATTCGTCGCCCGCTGTCGGTGATGCGACCATCGGTGTCGACTGCACCCAACCGGCTCAGGAGTTCGCCGGCCTGCTGCAGGCTGCGCGCTGGGGGCGGGTCGGCCCAACGCAGTTCGTCCACCGGTGTACCCCACGCGGCCAGCTCCAAGGCCAGCCCAGCGAGATCGACCTGGGTGATCTCCGGCTCCAGGTGCGCTCGTCGCGTGCCCTGCTCCAGCTTGCTCCAGAGCCGATACGCGGCACCAGGCTCAACACGTCCGGCTCGCCCGGCGCGCTGGTCGGCCGAGGCGCGGCTGATGGCGACTGTGGTCAGCCTCGTCATCCCCGTGCGCTGGTCGACCCTTGGCACTTTGGCCTGTCCGCTGTCGACCACCACGCGCACACCATCGACGGTGAGCGACGACTCGGCGATGTCTGTGGCGAGCACGACTCGTCGGCGGCCGGCAGGTGACGGGGCGAGCGCGAGATCCTGTTCGGCGGGGGAGAGTGCTCCGGCCAACGGGTACACGTCGACCATCGGGGGCACGGTGCCCTCCAACATTCCGAGTACCCGCCGGATCTCGGGCAACCCGGGAAGGAACACGAGCAGGTCGCCGGACTGCTCGCGCAATGCCCGCTGCACCAGAGCGGCGGTGGCCTCGGCAGCGCGGTCGTTCTTGCCCATCGGTGCGTAGATTATGTCGATCGGATGTGTGCGTCCGTCGCTGTGGGCGACGGGTGTGTCGACGCCCAACACGCGCAGCAAGCCCTTGGTATCGGGTGTGGCCGACATCGCCAGCACGCGCAGATCGGGCCGCAGTGTGTCGCGTGCGTCGAGCATCAGCGCCAGGCCGAGGTCGGTGGGCAGGTTGCGCTCGTGCACCTCGTCGAAGATGACCAGCCCGTACCCGTCGAGCGTCGGGTCGTGCTGCAAGCGGCGGGTGAGGATTCCTTCGGTGACGACCTCGATACGAGTGGCGCCGCTCATCACCCGTTCGTCTCGTGTTTGGTAGCCGACGGTGTGCCCGACGGATTCACCGAGCAGGGATGCCATCCGCCGAGCTGCGGCGCGGGTCGCGAGGCGGCGCGGTTCCAGCATCACGATGCGCTGTCCACCCAGCCATGGTGAACCCAACACGACGAGCGGCGTCAGCGTCGTCTTGCCAGCGCCCGGTGGAGCGACGAGGATCGCCCGGCCCGGCCCAGCGAGGGCGGCGACGACGGTAGGAAGGGCTTCGAGGACCGGGAGATCGGGTAGCTCGAAGGACAAGTGTCAGCCGAGGGCGGGTGTGCCGTGGAACGGCGAGGGGTCGCCGGCACCGGGGATGCTGGGCACGTTCCACGCTGTGGTGGCGGCGATCGACTTGGCGACGGCGCGCCATTCGCTGGGGTTCCAGCCTTCTGCGGTGGCAACGACTTCGCCGTCTGCTCGTAGGAACACGAACGCCGGCAGCGTGCCGAGGCCGAGGCTGCGCACGAACGTGCGCTCGGGATCGCAGAACACCAGGAAGCGGTCGGCAATCGGTCCGAGGAACTGCTTGGCTTCGTCGCTGGTGCAGGTGAGGACGAGGTTCACGCGCACTGCAGAATCGCGAAATGCCTCGAGAACGCGAGTCGCTGCGTCGAGCACCCACGAGCTCTCGTTGGTGAACGGGTCGAGGACCACGCTGGCGAGATGGAACGTCGTGACCCACTCGCTGAGCGGACGGGACTCTCCGCCGATGGTCGTGAGCGTGATGTCGAGGGCAACGGTGCTAGCCACGAGAGTCAACGGTAGCGCGCGACGCCCGCCGCACCCCATCCGGTGGCATATGTTGCACTCGTGCACCCCATGGAACGGCTTCGCCACCTTGCCCGCTCCGAGGGTGCCGACCCACAGGTCCTCGTCAGCGAAACCGCCTCGGCCTTACGTGGCATGGGGAACGACCCTGCGGGTCTGGTGGTCGCCTGCCGCCGCATCGTCGAGCGTCACGCCACCAGCGGGCCGCTCTGGTGGCTCTGCTCGCATGTCGTCACCGCCGCCGAACCCTACAAAGTGGCGAATCGGCTCGCCGACGAGTTCGAGGCCGACCCCACGATCCGGTGGGTGCTCGAGGCACTGCCGGCTGATTCGTGTGTGTGCACGGTGGGCTGGCCCGATATCGCCGGTGAAGCCATCATCCGCCGCGGTGACGTCGCCGTGCTGGCGCTCGACACCACCCGCGATGCGGACGCCTTCGCCCGCCGCCTGGGACGTGCTGACGTGTCGTGCGAACTGATCCCGGCGGCTGCCCTCTCCGCAGCGGTGCTCGTTGCCGATCTGATGGTGATCGAGGCGTTCGCCGTAGCGGGCGAGGAACTGTTGGTGCCGCTCGGCAGCAGAGCGGCGGCTTCCGTTGCATATTGCAGCGGAGTGCCGGTGGTGGCCGTGGTCGGTCGTGGGCGGCGGATGCCGGAGCGCACCTTCGCCACCATGGTCGATCGCATCACTGATGCCGACGCGCCGTGGTACGCGGAGGCGGAACTCGTGC
>CAIXHI010000041.1 GCA_903919215.1 uncultured Acidimicrobiaceae bacterium | reverse complement strand
TGTTGAGGTCGATCGTCGCCGTGCTGTGCCCCGCTTCCACGCCGGCCATCGCCAGTCGGCCGGCAGCGATGTCGACGAGCGTGGTGAGCAGCCCACCCTGGAGGGCGCCGCGGCTGTTGCACAGAGCCGGAGTGACCGCCATGTCGAGGATCACGGTGTCGGCGGAGACCCGCACATCGCGCATCTGCAGCTGCCCCACGAAATGCTCGCCGCTCTCCATTGCGTCGTTCACCGCCGCGATGGCGGCAAGTGTGCGCTGGCGTGACTCCTCAGCTTGATCCATTCGACGGTTCTACTCGCGCCTGCAGAACGGGCCGTAATCGGGCGGTCAGGCGCCGAGGGTGTCGAGGAAGCCGCGTAGTTCGGCCTCGTCGATTTGGCTGACCTCGGCCTCACTGGGGAAGCTGCCGCTGAGCACGTCGGCGCGGAACGCGGACAGCGCCCGCACTCGCTCGTCGGCGATCTGCTGCTGCAGTGCGGCAACGTTGCCGTAGACCCTGGCGTGGCGCGGTGTGCGTGGGCTCTCGCCGCAGATGTCGGAGCTGAAGAGGAACATCACGTTCGCATCGGGGCCGGAGCCGAGTGAGATCGTGGCCATCGACGTGCGCCGGTCGATTTCGGCCATCACCTTCGCCGGGATCAGCTCGCATTCAACGGCGAACGCGCCAGCGTCCTGCAACTGCTGGAACTGGCGCCACAGTTCGGCGGCTTCCGCTGCGGTGCGACCGACGGCGCGCACACCGCCGAACTGGGTGGACCGCTTCGGCACGAACCCGAGATGGCCCATCACCGGCACACCCTCGTCGGCCAACAGGCGCACCGTGTCGAGGCGGCGGGCCGTGATGACGGCATCTGCGCCGTCGGACAGCGCCTGGAAGGCGGTGCCCAGCAGTTCGTCGAGCGTGACCGCGCCACCGAAGTCGATCGCTGCGGTGACGAACAGGCGCGACGAGCCGCGACGTACATCGGGCACGGAACTGGCCATGCAGACGGCCATCTCGATACCGGCGGCTTCGGCAGCGGCGGCTTCCTCTGCGCTGCCTGCCGTTACCTGGGTGAACTGGCGATCGGCGCCCTTGAGTGCCGCGATCGACGCGACCGTGACGGTGCGGTTGGCGTCTCTGCCGTTGTAGTCGAGTATTCGGGTCATCAGGCGGTGACGGTAGCGGACGACGCGTCGGCCACCGTTACGCGTCACATGCCTAGGGTGGGAGCGTGAACGACCACGGTCGAACGGCGACGCAGCGCAACGGCTGGATCTGGTGCGCCCTTGCCGCGGTGTTGTTCGGCGCGGCGACGCCGGCGACGAAACTGGTGGTCGACCACGTGGGCAGCGTGACGCTGGCCGGGCTGCTGTACCTCGGTGCGGCCGCAGCCGTGGCGCCGTTCGCGTTGCGCCAGCCGCGACGAGCCGCCACCGCCCGTCAGCGGTCACTTCTGCTGCTGGCCGTCGGCCTTGGCGGCGGCGTCGCCCCGGTGCTGCTGGTGCTGGCGTTGCACCGCACTCCGGCCGGCACCGTGTCGTTGTTCCTCAACCTTGAGCTGGTGGCGACGGCGGTGATCGCCCGGGTGTTGCTGCAAGAGCACATCGGCCGGCGGGCGGGGATGGGCATCACGATCGTGGTACTCGGTGGCGCCATCCTGGCCGGTGCTTCGGGTGGCGGGGCGACCGTCGGCATGCTGCTGGTGGCCGCCACCTGCGTCTGTTGGGGCATCGACAACGCGATCACGGCCAGCCTCGACAGCTATACGCCCGTGCAGATCACCATGGCCAAGGGCGTCATCGCAGGCACGGTCAACCTCTGCCTGGGGCTGGCACTCGATGGCGTGCCGCACGTGCCGTACGTCCTGGCCGCTCTCGCCATCGGCGCGGTCGGCTATGGCGTGTCGATCACGATGTGGATCACCGGTGCTCGGCTCGTCGGCGCGGCGCGCGGCCAGACGGTGTTCGCCCTTGCGCCCTTCGTCGGGGCGCTATTGGCGTGGCCGGTCAACGGCGATCGGCTGACGGTCTCCACGTTGGCGGCGTTCGTCGTGTGCCTCGTCGGTGTCGGCCTGGTGGCGAGTGCCCGGCATGCGCACACGCACACCCATCAGTCGCAGGAGCACGCCCACCCCATCGACCCCGACGATCCGCATCATCGACCTGATGCGATCCAGGTGCTGGCTGGCACGCGGCACCGGCACCTTGTCATGCGACACGAACACGAACACTTGCCGGACATCCACCACCGCCACGTGCACTGAAGCCAAATGTTGATGCGATCTGCTGGGCGTCACCGGCCGTGGTCTCGAGCATGCGTTCTCGCGGGGTACGTTCGGTTCGAGGACGGGAGCCCTGACCATGACGATTGATGTCGCGACAATTCCACCGTTGACACACGGGGAGGCGATGTACCTGCTGGAAGCGGAGCTGGAGCGCACGATCGCCGCATTGAGCGCGCTCGGTGCGGCCGACTGGACAACGCAGACCGACTGCCCGGACTGGGACGTGCGGGCGATGTACCAACACGTGCTCGGGGCCTGTGAGGCGGGGGCGTCGATGCGCGAAAATGTTCACCAGCTCTTGGCTGCCAGGAAGCATCGCTCGGCGCACGGTGGCCCGCTGGAGGCCGCGATCTCTGCTGTACAAGTGCGCGAACGGGCGGCGGTCGGGGGGTCGGACGTCGTCGCCCGTCTCGCTGCGCTGGCCCCACGCACGGTGCGCGGGCGGCGGCGCATCCCGGCGGTCATGCGACGGTGGGCTTCGATGAAGGTAGATGGGCCAGTGCACGAACGCTGGAGGCTGGGCTATCTGATCGACACGATCTACCTACGCGATCTGTGGATGCACCGCATCGACGCGGCGTGCGCCGTGGGTCGAACGGCGGAAGTGGCTGCCGCGCACGACGGCCGCATCATCGCCGATGTGGTTGCCGAGTGGGCACGGCGCCATGGTGCACCGTTCACGCTGGAGTTGACGGGCTCGGCCGGTGGTACGTATGTGCACGAGCCCGACGCATCGGGTGCCGAGCGACTTCAGCTTGACGCTGTCGAGTTCTGTCGCACGCTGGCGGGTCGCGTTCCTGCCAGGGGCCTGCTGGCCACAGTCGTGCCGTTCTGAACCGGCTGGACGCCGCCGGTACTGCTCCCCGAGCGGCGGTGCGAGCGGTGACTGGGCACTCGACGCGAGAAATCCCGGGCCCGAACCGCTGTTGCGGCCGGACCCGGGAGCTCGTCGGGTGATCTCAGACGGGCTTGGGAACCGCAGCCACGAAGGCGGACTGGGCGCCGGCGATAGCGCCCGTGGCAGTGTCGATCACGGTGACGGTCACCTTGTAGGTGACACGCACGCGCACACCGAAGGCGGTGAACTTGCCGGTCGCCGGGGCGTCCTGCCAGTCGTAGATGACGGCCGACGGGTTGAGGTACTCAGCGACGGTGACGTTGGTGGTGATGGCCTGGCTGGCCGTGCACGACTTCACGCCGTACGAGACGAAGACGCTGGCGAGGCCGGTCTCGCCGACCTTCGCATCTGCCTTGACCGAGAGGCTTTTGATCGGCGAGCACACCGCGCCTGGGACGGTGGGGGCTTCCTTGGCGAAGCTGGCGGCTGGGACTGCTGCTGCCAGCAGTGCCGTTCCGAGCAGCGCGGCGGAGAAGATCCGACGGGACCGGGTGGTGGTAACCGAGTGACGCAGCGACACGGGAACTCCTTGTTGGATGTGCCGCGCCGATATGGCGAGGACTCTCAACGACACGATGACCGGGACAGTGAGGTTTGGGAACCGCACGGAAGTTTCAGATTCTGTGCGCAGGAGGCTCCGCGTCGCCGGAGGAACGGACAGTCTGAGAGGATGAACGCTCCGCGCAACAGCGAGTGACGGGGGAACTGACGTGAGC
>CAIXHI010000040.1 GCA_903919215.1 uncultured Acidimicrobiaceae bacterium | reverse complement strand
GTTCGAGCGCTTCGACGCTCGCGGGCACTGGCAGCTGCCACAAGGTGGGCTCCGCGACGGCGAGACCCCGCTCGAGGGCGCGTGGCGCGAGATGCTGGAGGAAACCGGCCTCGACGAACACGATGTGGAGCTGGTGGGCGAGCACCCTGAGTGGCTGGCGTACGAGTGGCCGTTGGAGGTGCAGCGCGCCAAGGGCGGGATGCACCACCGGATCGGACAGGTGCAACGCTGGTTCACCTTCCATGCGCGGTCCAGCGACTTGGCGCCCACACCAGACGGAACCGAGTTCGTCGCCTGGAAGTGGGTCACGCCCGAGTGGTTGATCGACCACGTGCCGGGCTGGCGTCGCGGCCCGTACCAGGTAGTGCTGGGGCAACACCGGTGACCGACCTGTTCAGCGCTGCCGCCGAGGATCGACTGCGCAGTCAGGCACCGCTCGCGGCCCGCCTGCGCCCGCGCACCCTCGACGACGTCGTGGGGCAGACCCATCTGGTGGGACCTGGGCGCCCGTTGCGTCGACTGGTCGAACAAGATCGGCTCACGAGCGCGATCTTCTGGGGTCCGCCCGGCACCGGCAAGACCACGCTCGCACTCGCTGTAGCGGGCACCACCAAGCGCGCCTTCGAACAACTCAGCGCGGTGACCGCTGGCGTCAAGGATGTTCGCGAGGTGATCGAGCGAGCACGGCAACGTCTGGGCGAGCACGGGCGTGGCACGATCCTGTTCCTCGACGAGATCCACCGCTTCTCCAAGGCGCAGCAGGATGCATTGCTGCCCGCTGTGGAGGACGGCACGCTGACCCTCATCGGTGCCACCACCGAGAACCCGTTCTTCGAGGTCAACCCGCCGCTGCGAAGTCGCAGCACCCTGTTCCGCCTTGAGCCACTCGCCAAGTCCGATATCGAGACGTTGATCCACCGGGGTCTGCAGGCCGAGGGTCGCACAGCGACGCCGGAAGCTGTCGCTCACCTGGCCGACCGCGCCGCCGGCGATGGCCGCCAGGTGCTCACGGCGCTGGAAGTGGCCTGCGCGCTCGCGCATCCTGGTGATGTGCTGCTGGAGCACGTCGAGTCGGCGCTCGGTACCAGCGCGCTTCGCTATGGGCGTGACGATCACTACGACGTCGTCAGTGCGTTCATCAAGAGCATGCGCGGCAGCGATCCACAGGCAGCCGTCTACTACCTGGCGCGCATGTTGGAGGCAGGGGAAGACGCTCGTTTCGTCGCCCGCCGGATGATCATCTTCGCCAGCGAGGACATCGGTATGGCCGACCCGCAGGCGCTGTTGGTGGCAGTCGCTGCAAGCCAGGCTGTCGAACACGTCGGCCTCCCCGAGGCGCAACTGAACCTCAGCCAAGCAGTGATCCATCTGGCCACCGCCCCCAAGAGCAATCGTGCCGCGCTGGCGATCTGGAATGCCCGCTCCGATGTGCAGTCGGGTGCGATCGGCGAAGTCCCGCCGCACCTGCGCGACGCGCACTACCAGGGGGCGAAGAGCCTCGGTCACGGGGTCGGCTACGACTACCCTCATGACCATCCTGACGGCTGGGTCGAGCAGCAATACCTGCCCACCGAACAGGCCGATAAGCGCTACTACGTACCCACAGATCACGGTGCGGAGGCAGCGGTGGCCGACCGTATGCGGCGCCGACAGGAAGGAGACACGCCATGACTGCTGGAGAACTTGCCGTCGTCCTCGCCGCTGTCCTGTGCTGCATCGGTTTCGCGGCACTCATCGTGGTGCTGATGCGAGTCCTCGACACGCTGAAGGCCCTACGCCGTGAGGTGGAGTCGCTTCGCGCCGAGACCCGTCCCCTGCTGACGGAACTTGCGTCGTCTACCGTCGCGGCCCGCGCCACGATCGCCGAGGCCCGTCACGACCTCGACCGCTTCGATCGGGTGCTGGGTTCTGCCGAGGCGATCAGCGGCGCGATGGTGGGTGGCAGTCGTATGGCACGTGCTGCGCTGTCCACCCCGGTGATCAAGACGGTAGCCATCGGCACCGGTACCCGACGCGCCCTACGGCGCCTGCGACGCACAGCAAGGAAGAGCGCATGATGAAGCGGCTCACATGGTTCCTCGGTGGCGCTGCCGCCGGCATCGCCGGTCTTGGATTGGCCAAGCGCAAGGTGAAGGAGGTCTCCGCCGACCTCGCCCCGATGCAGGTGGCCAAGAAGGCCGGTACCCGGGTGCGCGAGGCGATCGCCGACGGCAAGCGAGCAATGAAAGCGAAAGAGGCTGAGATGCGCGCCCGCATGGACGGCTCGGTGAGCACACTTGCCGACGACCTCGACGACGGTGACGCCGTGTTCGTGGATGGTGAACCAGTAGAACCCGGCAAGGTGATCGTGCTGCGCCAGGTGCGTGAGGAACGCGGCGCTGGTGGCCGTCGCCGTCGCGCATGAACCGGGCGCTCGTCGCCGATCTGCGCGCCCTGCTGGGTGACGATCGGGTTCGCACCAACAGCACCGAACTCGGGCTGTACGGTCGCGATGCTTCCAATATCGAGGGCTCAGCAGGTGTGGTGTGTTTCCCACTCACCACCGAAGAGGTGCAGGGCTGTGTGCTGGCGTGTGTGCGTCACGACACGGCCTTCGTGGCTCGTGGCTCGGGCACGGGCCTTGCCGGCGGCGCCACACCGCTCGATCACGCCGTCGTGATCGCTCTCACGAAGATGAATCGGGTGCTGTCCGTCGACACCGTCAACCGGATGGCGTGGGTCGAGCCCGGCGTGTTGAACCTCGACCTCACCCGCTCGGTGGCGCACCTCGGGCTGCATTTCGCCCCCGATCCCAGCAGTCAGCAGAGTTGCTCGATCGGTGGCAACGTGGCGAACAACTCCGGCGGTCCGCACTGCCTCAGCGACGGCGTCACTGCCGCCCACGTGCTGGGTCTCGAGGTGGTGCTCAGCGATGGCTCGGTCGTGCGCTTCGGCGGCGAGGCTCCTGAGTGCAACGAACTCGACCTGCGTGGGGCGTTCGTCGGGAGCGAGGGGATGTTTGGCATCGCCACCAAGGTGCTCGTGCGCCTGACGCAAAACCCGCCCGTAGTGAAGACGATGCTGATGGACTTCATGAGCGTCGAGGCCGGTGCGCAGACGGTCAGTGCGATCATCGCTGATGGCATGGTGCCAGCGGCCTTGGAGATGATGGACCAACTGTGCGTGCAGGCGGTGGAGGAGTACATCCACGCCGGGCTGCCCGTACATGCGGCGGCTGTGTTGCTCGTGGAGGTTGCTGGTCTGCCGCACGGGCTGCAAGCCGATGTCGACCGCATCGTCGAGATCGGCATGGCGCACGGAGCAGGAACGGTGCGGATCGCCAAGGACGAAGCTGAGCGAGCGCTGTTGTGGAAGGGTCGCAAGAACGCGTTTGGGGCCATCGCCCGGATCAGGCCGAACTACTACCTGCACGACACCGTGGTGCCGCGACGGATGCTGCCCGAGGTGCTGCGTCAGGTGTACGAGATCGTGCAGCGTCACGACCTGCTGGTGATGAACGTGTTCCACGCCGGTGATGGCAACCTGCACCCGTTGCTGATCTTCGACAAGCGCGAACCAGGTGTGATGGACCGCGTGCACGCTGCTGGCGAGGAGATCGTGCGCGCATCGGTCGCCGCCGGGGGAGTGCTCAGCGGAGAGCACGGAATCGGGTTGGAGAAGCGCGACTTCATGCCGCTGATGTTCGCTCCTGCCGATCTCGCGGCGCAGGCCGATATGCGAGCCGCCTTTGATCCCGGCGGGTTGGCGAATCCGTTCAAGGTGCTTCCGTCACCCGCTGCATGTGGCGATGTGCAGCACGTACCCGAGGGGGCGTGGGTGTGATCGCGCTCGATGAGTTCGCTGCGGCCGTCGGGTCGCATGGTCCGGTCACGATCGCTGGGCTCGGCACACGTGGTGGTGCGGTGCATGGTGTGCGCACCGTCACCGCCCCCGCCGGTATCGACTTCGTGCAGCCCGATGAGATGATCGTTTCGTGCGGTGCGGGCACCCCGGTGGACGAGCTGGTGGCGGCGATGGCAGTACACGGCCAGACCGTTTCGTTGCCCGCGGGCGGCACCGTGGGCGGCGCGCTGGCCGTCGGGCACAGCGATGTTCGCCGCCTCGGTCATGGCCCAGTGCGCGACACGCTGTTGCAGGCGCGGTACGTGTCGGCTGCCGGTGAGATCGTGAAGGCCGGTGGTCCGACGGTGAAGAATGTCAGTGGTTTCGATCTGTGCCGTCTGCTGGTCGGCTCGTACGGCACGCTCGGCTTCCTCGGCGAAGTCATTCTCCGCACCCGTCCGCTGGCGAAGCACTCGCAGTGGTTCGTCACGGACGCCACCGACCCGTACCCGGTGTTCGCCGCGCTCTACCGGCCGGTGAGTGTGCTGTGGAACGGAACGAGCGTGTGGTCGTTGCTCGAGGGGCACCCTGGTGATGTGGAGGCGCAGGCCTCGTCAGCTGGGCTCACCGCCTGCGATGGTCCGCCGGCACTACCCACGGGCAGTCGTCGATCGCTCGCACCGGCCGAACTCGTTGCGCAGACCGGAGATTTCATCGCCGAAGTGGGCGTTGGCATCGTCCACCACGCGCAGCCCGCTCCGCCGAGCACCGTGGGTGAGCGTGAATCGGCGCTGTCGCGTGCGTTACGCGTTCGTTTCGATCCCAGCGGTCGGTTGAACCCGGGTCACGGTGTCTGAGCTTCCCTTCGTGGCTCGCCCTCCGGGCGACAACGATGCCGTCACTCGGGTGGCACACCAGGTTGCGTCGCAGTGGGATCTACCAGCGCCGGTACTGCTGCGAATCGGGATGAACGCGCTGTTCATCGTCGGTGACGACGTGATGCTGCGTATCGGGCACACCACTGCTGCGCCCGAGCAGGCGCTCTGGCTGGCAGACCTGTTGGCTCAACGGGGTGTGCGCGTACCCCGGCATGTGCGCCAACCGATCGTGGTCGAGGGCTACTCGGTATTCGCTGTCGAGCGCGTTCACTCGCACGGTCCGCTCGACTGGACCGAGATCGGTGCAGCCGTTCGGCGCGTGCACCAGATCCCGATCGGCGAAACGCTCGGCCGACACCCACTCCCGCGTGGTGCGACCTTCCCGTGGTGGGATACAGCGGTGCTGCTGGCGGAGGTGGACGATCTGCTGGATGACCGGTCTCGTTCTGGACTGGCGGCCGCCATCCGGGAGCACGGCGACTGGCAGACGCGGGCCACCCCGGACGTCCTGTGTCACGGCGATGTCCACCCCGGCAACGTCGTGCAGTCAGTCGACGGCCCGGTGTTGCTCGACTGGGATCTGCTGTGCCGAGCCCCGTTGGCGTGGGACCACGCTCCGATGATCACGTGGGAGGAACGTTGGGGCGGCGAGGCAGGTGAGTACGCGCGCTTCGCCGAGGGGTACGGGCGCGACCTCGCCGACGACCCTGGTGCCCGATCGCTGGCGGTGTTGCGCAATGTCGCCGCGACGCTGATGCGGGTGCGCGCGAGCCGGACGAACCCGGCCGCCCGCGAGGAGGCTCAGCGGCGCCTGGCGTACTGGCGCGGCGAAGCTGACGCACCGCAATGGAACCCCGTCTGACTCAGCGCGGCTGACAGGTGGGGCAGTAGTAGCAGGCTCGCCCGCCGAGCTCGACGGTCTGCACCGGGCTTGAGCAACGCAGGCACACATCGCGGTGGTACACGTACGTCGTGTCGCCTCGTCGAGCAGGACCCTTCGGAATCGGGAACTCGGAGCGATCGATGGTGATGATCCGGTTGTCTTTCACCCCTTGGCGCAGCATCGCGGCAACGGTGTCCCACAGCCCCGTCAGTTCGGCACGTGTGCAGTCCTTCCCCGCTCGGCGAGGGTTGATGTGCTGCACGAACAACGCTTCGGCGCGGTACACGTTGCCGACCCCGGCCAGCACGCGCTGATCGAGCAGGAGTTGGCCGATGGGCTGAGCGCTCTTGGCCATGCGGTCGATCGCCACTTCCGGCTGCGCATCGCGGCGCAGAGGGTCGGGGCCGAGACGAGCGACGATCGCATCGCGCTCATCGGCAGTCCCGATACTGCAATCGGTGGGACCAGCGAGGTCGACAGTTCCCGCCTCGGAGGCCATGCGCATCCGCACCTGCCCGACGACCGGGGCTTGGTCGGGCCCGGGTGTGACCCGAAACTTTCCGAACAGACCGAGGTGTACGTGACCCACTAGACCGTTGTCATAGAAATAGAAGAGGTGCTTGCCGACAGCCTCAATCCGCTCGAGCACTCGGCCATCCACGAGTGCCGCGTCGGTGGCGAAGCGGCCCTGTGGTGATGTCACCCTCACCGTCCGCGCAGCCAGAAGTTTCGTGTGGTCCTTGGCGATGCGGTGGATCGTGTGGCCTTCGGGCATGGCCAGCGACGGTATCCGCTATCTGTCGGAGCGCGTGTCCCACGGCCACGAGCGCGGCCGTTGCTGGCGTCGGGTCAGCCTGGCTTGAGGACGCCGTTGGACACCCCGTCGCCGACGAATACACAGCCGGTCGGAAGCGATTCCGGCGTGCCGATAATGCCGAGGTAGAAACCACTGAGGTAGGCAGCGGTGAGGTTGGCGCCGTCGAGGTTGGCACCGAAGAGGTTGGTGCCGGTGAGGTCGGCGCCGGTGAAGTTGGCGTAGCTGAGGTTGGCGCCGTCGAGGTTGGCGCCGGTGAGGTCGGCGCCGTCGAGGAAGGCGTAGCTGAGGTTGGCGCCGGTAAGGTCGGCACCAAAGAGGTTGGCGCCGGTGAGCCAGGCGCCGTCGAGGTTGGCGCCGGTGAGGTTGGCTTCGCGGAGGTTGGCTTCGCGGAGGTTGGCTTCGAGGAGGTTGGCGCCCCTGAGGTCGGCGCCGCCGAGGTCGGCGCCCCTGAGGTCGGCGCCCCTGAGGTCGGCGCCCCTGAGGTCGGCGCCCCTGAGGTCGGCGCCGGGACACTGTGTGATCGGGCCGATGATGCAACTGCCGACGAGCGTGCCGGAGCGGCTGCTTCCCGAGACCGTGATCGCGACAACGGTGCCGGTGATGGCCAGCACCGCAGCTACCGCGACGGCAATCAGGTTGCGGCGTCGGCGACGGCTCCGCGGGCTGTGGCTGGTGGTATCAAGGTTCGGGAGCATCGGGCACCATAACCGTGAACTGTCCTACACGGTGATGGGCCACTCGGCCACGAGGGCGGCTGGCGTCGCCGGCGACTCCGCTGGCTGGCACCGGGTACGTCAGTGTTCGGACGCATCGGGCACCCTCACCGTGTGCTGTTCGACCATTGTGGAACGAAAAATGGAAATGGCCCGGACCTCGCGGTCCGGGCCATTCGTTCACAGTTACCTGGTCAGGCGCGCAGGCCCTTGTTGACCATCGAGACAACTGCATCCTTCAACGGGATGGCCCCGTAGATGATTGCGCCGTTGACGACGACGTTCTCCCACTTGTTTTCGAACACGAGACCCCAGCCCCCAGCTGGGTAACTCTTCAGCAGCCACACCATCAGAATGCTGATGATCAGTCCCCAATGGGCACCGATCACCGGGAGTTTGGTGATGATGGCCTTCAGCTTGGCGAGTTCGAGTACCGAGTCGATGACCTCGACCACGCCACCCAGTAGAACTGCCAACAGCAGGATTGCTCCCAATGTGTACATGTACCCCTCCTTGTGCAGGCCCCATGCCTACTGTGACAAAAGTAACACTCACAGATGCACACGTTTCGGATAGTCGCGTGACCACCCGGCACTCTGCCGCCGACGCTACGGTGGGTCCGCCGTGAAATTCCACATCGACGACACCGAACTTGCCACCTGTGTCAGCTGCGGGCTGTGCCTCCCGCACTGCCCGACATTCCGGGTCACCGGCGAGGAAGCGTTGTCGCCACGTGGTCGCATCGCAGCCATCCGGGCGGTGCACAACGACGACGCGCCAGTGACCCCCGAGTTCGTGTCGTTCATGGAGACGTGTGTGCAGTGCCGCGGTTGCGAACCGGCGTGTCCCTCGGGTGTGCCCTACGGCCGTCTGCAGGAAGGGGTCCGTGAGACACTTGCGGAGCAGCACCGGATCACGCCGCGCTGGCAACGCGCGGCGTTCGCTGTCCTGCCGCGCCATCGCCTGCTGCTGATCGGGTCCAGCGCGCTCGCCGTCGCTCAGCGACTGCATCTTGTGCCGAAGCGAATTGGGTTGCCCGCGCTCCCGCTACGGAGAGCGAAACCGCTCGCGACGACGGGCAGTGATGTGTGGCTGTTCACTGGCTGTGTGATGGATGCGTGGATGCGCGACACACATCACAGCACCGCCAAAGTGTTGGGGCACATGGGCTTCGGCTTCCTCGTGCCCGGTAAAGGTGCGACGTGCTGCGGTGCGCTGCATTCGCATGCCGGCCTTGCACCAAGTGCTCGGCGCCTGGCCGAGGACGTCATCGCCTCGATGCCCGGGGAAGCACCGATCGTGATCAACTCTGCGGGGTGCGGTGCAGCGATGAAGGAGTACGGCCACCTGTTGGGTACCGACGAGGCTCGGCACTTCAGCGGGCGTGTCGTCGACGTGCACGAGTTCATTGCGACCCACATCGATCGCCTACACCCGACGAAGCACCTGGGCACGATCATCGTGCAAGACCCGTGTCACCTGCGCCATGTGCAGCGCACTCACCTCGCTGTGCGCACCGTGCTCGCACCGGTGGCCAACCTGGTGGAGCTTGACGACGATGGACTGTGCTGTGGTGCTGGGGGTGCCTACGCAGCGCTCGAGCCGGCACTGGCCGGCCAGATCCGCGACCGCAAAGTAGCGGCCCTCGACCGCGCCCGCCTCGGCACCGCGGAGAACGCGTGTGTGGCCAGCGCCAACCCCGGTTGTGCCATGCACCTCGCCGCTGCGGGGCTCACCGTGCGGCACCCGATCGACCTGTTGGCGGAGGCCCTGTGAGTAGCAACTACGACCACCTGGCCGAGCGACTCGACGCAGTGGTGGAGGATCTCGACGAGATCATCTTCGAGCAACTGCGCGAGGCATCTGCCGAGAAGTCTGGTCGTCCGGCCGACGACAAGCGGCTCACGCAGGCCCGGCGAGCGATCGAGAAGGCCGCCCACCTGTTGCGCGGGCGCGAGACCGTCGAGTAGTCGTCGCCACTAGTCGACAAACGTGTTGCACAGGTCGATCAGCTCACGCAGTTCGCCGTAACCGTGCTTCGAGAACGGCAGTGCGATGCGTTGTAGATCGAGCCGATCGTTCTCCTTGCGCTCGGGTTCGAACGGCTCGGCGTGGTGGATCGTGCCGGAGGTGCAGAGATGGCCGAACCGTTCGTTGAGCAGCGCGAGTTGCGCTGCATCGGGTGCCTTGTGCAGGCGTACGACCAACGTGTCGCCCACGTAGCGGAGGCTGTCGTAGTTGCGGTAGAAGCCGACGATCTCACGCACGGCCTCCTCACAGTCCTCGGTGATGAGGTACAGCTTGGTGTCCTGTGGCGCCACCAGCCCGCGCTCGACCAACTGTTGTTGCACGAACTCGTGCACGGTCTCCCAATACGGGTCGCCTGGTGTGTCGAGGAAGACGATCGGGACCGGAACTCCCTTGCCGGTCTGCGTGAGCGTGAGCAGTTCGAACGTCTCGTCGAGCGTGCCGAAGCCTCCAGGAAGGCACACGAAGCCCTTGCTCTCCTTGATGAGCATCAGCTTGCGGGTGAAGAAGTACTTCATGGCGACGTACTTCGAATCACCGGCGATGATGTGGTTCGCGGCCTGCTCGAACGGGAGCCGCACGGACACGCCGATGGAGTGCTCGCGCCCAGCGCCCTCCATACCGGCCTGCATGATGCCGGGCCCGGCGCCGGTAATGACCATCCAGCCGCGTGCGGCGAGTTCGCCCGCAACGGTGCGGGCCGCCGCATACAACGGGTCGTGCTCCTGGGTGCGGGCGCTGCCGAACAGTGTGACCTTGGGGATTCCCTGCGACGAAGCGAACATCTCGAAGGCGTCGCCCAACTCCTGGAGGGCCGCGGCCGCGATCTTCAGATCGAGCAACTCCGGCTGCTGTTGCACCAACTCGACGGCGGCTCGCAACAGTTGTTGTGACAGGCGCCTGCGGGCACCGACGGGCACAGTCTCCAGCAGTGTGGCGAACAGTTCGTCGGTGGCGTTGGCGTCGGTCATCAGCGCAGCTCGGCCGCCTTGGCCGCCAACGCTTCGAGCAGATCATCAAAGCTCTTCTGGAAGCTGGCCACACCTTCGCGTTCGAGCTTGTCGGCCACGTCGTTCATATCGACCCCGACTTCGGCGAGCAGGCGCCACACCTCTTCGGCGTGAGCGACACCCTCGTCGATCGTGCGGGCCGCCGTACCGTGATCGGCGAATGCGTCGATCGTGGCGTCGGGGAGCGTGTTCACGGTGTCGGGACCGATCAACTCGTCGACATACATCGTGTCGGGGTAGCTGGGGTTCTTGGTCGAGGTGCTGGCCCACAGCGGGCGCTGCACCACCGCGCCGTCAGCGGCCAGTGCTTCCCACCGCGGTCCGCTGAACGTGTGCCGGAACGCCTGATACGCCAGCTTGGCTTGGGCGACGGCAGCCTTTCCGCGCAACGCCAACGCTGCAGGTGTGCCGATTTCGTCGAGGCGTGCATCGACCTCGCTGTCCACGCGGCTGATGAAGAAGCTGGCCACACTGGCGACCGAGGCCAGGTCGGCATCGACGGTGCCGGCGTACTGCTCGAGACCGTCGATGTAGGCGTCCATCACGTTCTGGTAGCGGTCGAGGCTGAAGATCAACGTCACGTTGACGTTGCGACCTTCGGCGATCATCTGCCGGATTGCT
>CAIXHI010000039.1 GCA_903919215.1 uncultured Acidimicrobiaceae bacterium | reverse complement strand
CGAGTCGGCGACGTGGAAGATGCCGGCGGGCGCCGAGCCCAGCGACGTCGTCCTGATCTACCTGACCGCACCGGTGTCGGCGATCGTTGCCCACGGAATCGTAATGAGCGAGCCGGTGCAGATGGATGCCGTTCCTAATCGACCGTGGGGTGAAGGTCACTTCGCCGAGATCGCGATGATCGGGCTGTTCGATCCGCCAATCACCCGCGACGAACTGCTGCAGGGTGTGCCGTCGTGGCGGTGGCCGGTGCAGCCGCGAAACGCGACCCTGCCACAGGGCGACGCAGCCTCCGACCTCATCGACTTCGCCTCCGAGCGGTCGGCCCAATTGCGGGTCAACCAACAGATCGGGCAGACGATGATCATCGAGAACGGAATCATCCACCAGGTGGTCGCCCATGAGGGCCAGTTCCTGATCACCCGACTCGACACCTCCAAGGTGCTCGACGACGTGGCGGCCGAAGTGCTGCGGGTCGGCTCGAGCCTGGACGAAGCGATCGAGGAGATGTGGTCCATCGTGTACGAGGAGCACTGTCTCCCGGAGGAGTGAGCCGGCGTGTCATCCATGATGTCCACAGCTCCGGGTCGCTCGTCACGATCAGCAGACCTCGTTTCGGTGGCATCACTGTTTCGCAACAGATGTTGAACGGCACGTAAGAGCACGAACGCTCCATTCATGCCAGATCAAAGAGGCACGAAAAAGGTATATCCACGCGCTTTCCCTTGCTCTGCCGTTGTGATTGACTCGGAAACAAGCGGCCCGCACGGGGAACGTCGCACGGTGGAGGTGCCCTGAAATGGCCTTTGAATGGACGCAAGTGAGTCCCCCGGTTCTGCGTGGTCTTGCCACAGTCGCTGGTCTCGACCCGAGGAACTCAGCTGCACAATTGCAGAAGACGTTCGGCCGCAAACCGACCGAAGAATTCGTCCAGACACTGTGGGCTGGATTGCGTGACGAGTGGCTCAGCCGCGACCGCAATGCCGCGAGAGACCTTGCCGAACGCTTGCGGGCACGCAACGCCGGGAAGACCGAGTTGCCGGTTCGGAATCACGAACAACGGCTCGACTATCTCCGCTCGTGCCGCATCTCCAAGGCGGTTCGCGAGGAAGCGCTGGCTGTGTTCTTGACTTCGGCCGGTGGCAGCGCTGCAGCTTCGGCGGCACCGGCGAAGAAGGCGGCACCGGCGAAGAAGGCGGCTCCACCGAAGCCTGCACCCGCCCGCCCGGCAGCGACCGACGACCAACAGCAGGCGCTGACCGACCACATCGCCGCTGAGCTCACCCCGTCGCTCGCGCAGATGACACCCGAGCACGTGCCCGGCGTCATCACCGCTCTCCACGCCTACATCGCGGGCAACTTCAACGAAGGTGCGAACCCCCAGGAACGCAGCGCGAACGTGGTCATCGCCATGTTCCATGTGCTGTCCAACTACGAGTTGATCGTCCCCCGTGGGCTCGACCGGGCCACGGTGATCGAGTTGGGCATGCCGGCGAGTGTGGCCACGTGCGCGAAGGGCGTCAGCCGTGGTGCCCGACGCTGGGCCGAAGGCGGCGTGGACGACCTGCTCGGTTTGGTCGCTCAACAGTTCCGCTCGAACCTGGAAGATGACGTCGCTGACGTCGCCGTCCAATCGACGCTGATGACCCTGCACTTCCTCAACACCGGCGGAGACCCCGAGGTGATGAGCGACTTCCGGTCGTTGAAGGCCCTCCTCGACTGGAGCCTGGCCTTGATGAGCCGGCCATCGCCATCCGCGGCCGAACCGGCCGCGACCAAGCCGACCACAGGCGCGAAGGCGGCGCCACGACCGGCGGCTGTGCACCCCGTCGTGATTGGCGGCCTCAGCGCTGCTGGTGAGAACGAGCCCATCTACGAGGTGCCTGGCGGCGCAGCCTGGTGGGCGAGTTCGGCGGGTGGCACCAGCGTCACCTCTGCTGAGCCGATCAACTCTCGTGGGCTGATCGTCACGCCGATCCTGGTGGAGACGGCGGTGGCGGTGAGCCGCACGTTGTCCGGCCGTCAAGCGGCGGCAGCGCTGTCGCACGCCAACCTTCACAATGGCGTCAGCGCGTTGTCGTGGGTCGACGGCAACGTTCATGTGCGGAGTGCCATGGCATCACACGCCGATGTCGAAGGGTGGCTGGTGCCATACATCGGCGTGGCGATGATGGCATCGGCGATGTCGGCGCTGCACCTGCCACCGGAACTGAGCGGTAAGCCAGTCCCCGGTCCGGAGGGCATCCGCACCGAACCGAGTTGGTACGTGAAAGAGCTCGCTGGTTTCGAAGTGCGCGATGATGACGCTGACGAGCGACCCCTGCCCACGTTGTCGTTGATCAGCGGCGCGGCGAAGGAGCTGTTGG
>CAIXHI010000038.1 GCA_903919215.1 uncultured Acidimicrobiaceae bacterium | reverse complement strand
GAGCTGCCCGAGGTGGCTTCGGTCTCTCAGGTGCAGGGCGATATCCGAGACGTGAACCGTGTGCTTGCCGCAGCGCAGGGGTGCGACGCGATCGTGCATGGCGCGGCGCGGGTCGGTGTAGTCGGAACGTGGGCCGAGTTCCATTCCGTCAACGTGGCGGGTACGTACCACGTGCTTCACGCCGCCCAGCGCAAGGGTGTGCAGCGCTTGGTGTACGTCTCCACCCCGTCGGTCGCTCATACCGGGCACTCGCTCGTTGGTGTTGGTGCCGAGGCCGCCGTCACCGGGCGCAAGGGCGCGTTCTATGCCGAGTCCAAGGCGATCGCCGAGGGTGTTGTGCTCGAGGCGAACGGTGACGACCTCGCAGTGGTGGCGATCCGCCCGCACCTCGTGTGGGGACCGGGGGACACGCAGTTGGTCGGCCGCGTCGTTGATCGCGCACGGGCGGGCAGGCTCGTGATGGTGGGCGACGGCAGTGCGCTGGTCGACACCACCTACCTCGACAACGCGGTCAGCGCGCACATCGCCGCACTCGACGGTGTGCGCCCAGGCGCTCGCTGCGCAGGACGCGCCTACGTGGTGGCCAACGGCGAACCGCGCACGGTGCGCGAGTTGGTGGAGGGCATCTGCCTCGCTGCTGGGGTGCCCTTCGCCCCGCGGCATGTGCCGGTGGGTGTCGCAGTGCGTGTCGGGGCCGTGGTGGAGAAGCTGTGGCCGAGGTTCCGCGACGGCGAACCGCCGATCACGCGTTTCGTTGCCGAACAGTTGAGCACCGCGCACTGGTTCGACCCGCGGCCGATGCGCGACGACCTTGGCTGGTCGCCGACCGTGTCGCTCGATGAGGGCTTCGCCCGGTTGCGGGACTGGTTCGCGAACGCTCGCTGACGCGAGCCGTCAATGGCCCTGGCTCTTGTCGTGCCCGTGGGTTCCCCACAGCACGAAGAACGCAGCAAGGCCGATGAACACGAGGAAGTAGACGGCGAAGGGGCGCACCGTGCCATCGAACGCGTTGCAGGCCATGCCGCCCAGCAACGCTCCGCCGGCCGACGTGACCGTGGCGATGATCGATGCGGTGGTGCCAGCGACGTGTGGCAACGGTGTCATCGCGATGGCATTGCTGGTGGGTTGGAGGCCCTGCACCAGCGGGATGGCGATGGCCAGCACGATCGTGAACAACCAGAAGTTCGGAATGCCGCCACCGGTGAACGCGATCGCGGTCATCGCCACGCTGACGCCGATTCCGATCAGCGACAAGCGCCGCACCAGGGGCACTGCGCCGTAGCGACCGACCAGGCGAGCGTTCATCAGCGAGTTCGTCGCCAGCAGCACTGCGATCGCACCGAAGAACAGTGGGAACCACTCGCCGTACCCGAACACATCCTCCAGGATCACCTCGCTACCGGCGAGGTACGCAGTCAGGATCGCCGACATGAACGTCATCGCGATCGTGAGCGCCATCGTCTGGCGATGTGTGACGACTTCCTTGCCCGCCTGACCGACGGCGAGCCAGGTGAATGGGCGGCGATTGTCGCGGTGCAACGTCTCAGGCAGACGCCGCGACCAGATCATCAGCAGCACCGAGACGACGGCTGGCATCCAGAACACGGCGCGCCACGGCAGGAAGGCGATCAGCCCGGCGCCCACCGCTGGAGCCAGCACCGGCACCAACATGAACACGGCCATGATCATCGACATCAACCGAGCCATGGTGTTGCCATCGTGACGATCGCGGATCATGGCCACAGTCATGGCGCGCGGTCCGGCGGCACCGATACCCCACACGAAGCGGGCGATCACCACCAACTGCCAGGTGGGGGCCACGGCCGCAGTCGCCGCGGCCACTCCGTAGAGGACGAGGCCGGCGAGCAACGGTCGGCGGCGGCCGAAGCGGTCGGACGCCGGACCGTACAGCCAGGGTCCGGCGGCCATACCGAGGAAGTAGGCGGTGACGATCCAGGTCACCTGCGTGGAGTCCGCGGCCATTCCGAACTGTTGGCGCATCTCGGGGAATGCGGGCAGCATCAGGTCGATGCCAAGCGCGGTGGTGGCCATCAGCGCGGTCACCAGCGCGATGAACTCGCGGCCGGTGGCTTCCCCCCTCACACGAGGACTGGTATCGACATGGGCACCGGTGTCTGCGTCGGTCTCGGTGGCCACACAGCGAGGCTAGGGGCGACCACCCCCGTGCGGTCCATCCTGGCGATGTCACACCCATGTGATGTGATGGCGTTCCAGATATCGGGCACGTTCGCCCGCACCCACTCGCCCACACCCGCTTCGGCCGACCTCAGGGGTTCACCTCGTGCGCATCCTCCACACCAGCGACTGGCACCTCGGCCGCAGCTTCGGGCCCATCTCGCTCGCCGACGACCAACAGGCGTTCATCGAGTGGCTGATCCAGTTGTGCGCCGCCGAGCGCATTGATCTGGTCGTCATCGCCGGCGACCTGTACGACCGGGCGATCGCACCCACCGAGGCAGTGGTGATGTTCCGCCAGGCGTTGGTGCGCCTGCAGGCTGCCGGGCACACCGTGGCCGTCATCACCGGCAACCACGACGGTGCCGACCGCGTTGCCGCCTACGACGAACTGATGGATGTCAGCCGCGTCTACGTGCGTGGCGGCTACGCGAAGGTCGGCGAGGTCATCTCGCTGCAGTTCGCCGACGGCCCGCTCGATCTCGTGCTGCTGCCCTTCCTGGATCCGCAAGCCGCGCCCGACGATCTCGTCGACATCACTCTCGTCGACACCAGCGTCATCGCCGACGACGACGATGCCGACGCGTTCGAACGGCGTATTCGCCGCACACATCACTCAGTGCTCGCGGCCGCCATCCATGCCGCGCAGCCTCATCTGTCGGCACCGCGGTCGCTAGCGGTCAGCCATGCCTTCGTCGCCGGCGGCGCGGCCAGCGACTCCGAGCGGCAACTGGCAGTGGGTGGCACCACCACGGTGGATCTCGCGCTGTTCGACGGGTTCTCGTACACCGCGCTGGGCCACCTGCACCGGCCGCAGTCGCTCGCGCCCGGGGTGCGTTACTCGGGGACACCGCTCGCGTACTCCTTCTCGGAAGAACACCCCAAGAGCGTCACCATCATCGAGATGGGTTCCACGGGGGAGTGCAGCATCGCCGAGGTGGCCATTCCCGTCGGCCGTGCGGTGTGCACGGTGCAGGGCACGATGGACGAACTGCTCGCCGCCCCGCTGGCGCTCTCGAACACGTTGGTGCGGGCCATCATCACCGACCCCGGTGTGGTGCTCGATGCCAAACAGCGCCTGGCCGCGGTCTACCCGTTCGTGGTCGAGATCGTGCTGGCCCCGCCCGTTGCCGAGGGGGTGGGCGCGTCGGGCACCGTGCTCGACCGGCGGGTGGTGTCGGCCACCGAGGCCGCAGATGCGTTCTGGCGGGAGAGTATCGGCGAGCAACCCACGCCATCGCAGCAGGCGCTCCTTCATGCCGCGATCACCGATGCGGAAGCAAAGGTGGCCTGATGCGCCCGCTGTATCTGGAGTTCCAGGCGTTCGGCTCGTACCCGGGCACACAGGTCGTCGACTTCGAGGCGCTCGGTGCCCGTGGGCTGTTCGTCGTCACCGGCCCCACCGGAACGGGCAAGACCACCGTCTTCGACGCGATGGTCTATGCGCTGTTCGGTGTGCTGCCGGGCGGACGTTCGGCCGACGGCGACCCCCGTTCGCATTTCGCGGATTCGACCACCGAGACGTATGCGCGGCTCGATTTCGAGGTCGATGGCGAGCGGTATCGGGTGCACCGCACCCCGAGGCAGGATCGTCCGCGCAAGACCGGTCAGGGGTTCGTGTCGGCGGGGCCGGTGGCCACCATCGTCAAGGTGGTCGGTGGCACCGACGAAGTGGTGGAGACCCAAGCCGGTCGTTGCGCGAAGAAGTGTGAGGAACTCGTCGGCCTCGACGCGAAGCAGTTCCAGCGAGTCGTGCTGTTGCCGCAGGGCAAGTTCACCGACTTCCTCATCGCCACCGACGAGGACCGCGAGAAACTGCTGCGCCAACTGTTCGGCGGTGAACTGTTCGAGACTGCGACGCGCCTGCTGAAGGACCGCATGCTGGAACTCGACAAGCAGGTGGAGGGGGTCGACCGCGAGGTCGAACGCCACCGCAAGAACGCCGACGATGCGTATCGCTCGGTGTACGCAGTGTGGGCCGAGGAACCGGGGGAGGTGCCACCGGTGGAGGAATGGAGCGAGACCGAGCTGCATGTTGCGCTGGTCGCGCTACAACCGGCTCGCGACTCGCAGCGGGCAGCGCTGGCCCAGGTGCAGTCGGTCGCCGACGATGCCGCCGCCCAACGGGCCACCGCCGAGGATCGGGCCAAGCTGTTCGACGACGCGGCGGCGGCTGCGGCCACGCTCGCGGCACTGGAGGCGGAGCGCGACACCGTCGCCGAAGTGGCGGTCGCAGTGGAAGTCAGCGTTCGTGCCCGGCCTGTCGTCGCGCAGCACCACAAGGTGCTGGCCGCGGGGGTCGCAGCCGCCGACACCACTGCTGCGGTCGCCAGCGTGTATCGCCGCGTCGAGGTCGGTTTCGCCGCGCTCGGGCAACCGGCGCCGGCGGCCGAAGCAGCAGCAGTAGCCGCCGCGGTGCAGGCCGCGAGCAACGATCTCGCCGCCAGGCGTCAACTCTGGAACGCCGCGCAGGCGGCGGCCACTGTTGCCCACGCAGCGGAGCTCGAACATGCAGCCGCGGTCACCGACCACACAGCCCTCGTCGGGGTGGCGGGCGCGGCGGCGGCCGACGTCATGGCACTCCAGGCCCGGCTCGCGACGCTCGAACCAATCGCCGCCGAGTTGGCCCCCCGTCAGCAGGCGCGCGACACCGCGGCCACGCACGTGACGCTGCGCAGCGAGTTGGGCAGCAACCTCTTGGCGGTGGCCGAGGCGACGCTCGCCGACGGCGGTGCACGCAGCCAGTACGAGACCGTCATGGCTCGCTTCGTTGCCACACAGGCCCCGCGGCTGGCAGATGAGTTGGTCGATGGCGAGCCGTGCCCGGTGTGCGGGTCGTGCGAACATCCCGCGCCAGCGGTGCTTCACGAAGGTGCTGCCGTCGACCACCAGGCGGTCGATTCGGCTCGTTCGGTCTGGTCGAAGGCCACCGCCAAAGTGGCCGCGCTCGACGAGTCGGTGGCGTCGTTGCGTGCCTCACTCGGCGATCTCGCCGATGCCCAACTGGATGTGCTGCAGCACGCACTCGACAGCGCTGAGGCCAGCTATGTGGCTGCCGCCGAGGCGGCCGGTGAGGTGCAGTCGGTGAAGCAGTCGCTGGTGGGTGCCACCACGGCTCACTCCGCCGCCGACACGAACGAACGCTCCGCCGCCACGGCACTCGCCGGTCTGGAGAACGCCGCCACGTTGCAGCGTGTCGAGGCGGATCGGCTTGCTACCCAGACCGCCCACATTCGGTCCGAGGAGCTCGACCAGGCGGGTCTCACGGTGAGCGATCTGCAGTCCGCTACGACACCGCTGCCCGAATTGGCGCAGGCCGCCACGATTGCCGTCACCCAACACGGGGAGGCCGAGCGCGCACTCGTCGAGGTGCTCGCCAGCAGCGGCTTGGCATCAGTCGCTGCTGCACAGCACGTGGTGCTCCCCGAGCGCGATGAGCAGGTGTCGGGCGAACGTGTCGCCACGTGGCGACGTGCGCTCGATCAGGTCACGGATCGCTTGCAGGTGCTGGCGCAGCAGAACGTCCCCAACGAACGCCCAGATGTTGTGTCGATCACCGAAGTGGCCGAACTCGCCGCCGCCGATGCGAAGGCGGCGGCAACGGTGTTCACCACGGCGGACAACGCGTTCACTGCTGCGGCGCGCCACCTCGCCGACGCCGCCGATGTGGCCTCGGGGTCGGCCGCGTTGCGTCAGCGCCGCGACGATGCTCGCATCGTGTTCCGCACGTGCAACGGCGAAGCCGGGATGTGCGTCAAACTCGAGCGCTGGGTGCTCGCCGGCGAGCTGGAACGGGTCACCAACGCCGCGAACGCTCACCTCGCGCGCATGACCAACCATCGCTACCGGCTCAACCGCAGCTCCAGCTCGAAGGGTGGGCTGGGGCTAGAGGTGTTCGATGCGCACACCGGCCGCGCTCGGGCCACGGCCTCATTGTCGGGCGGCGAGCAGTTCCAGGCGTCGCTCTCGCTGG
>CAIXHI010000037.1 GCA_903919215.1 uncultured Acidimicrobiaceae bacterium | reverse complement strand
GTCAGCCACGATTTCGTCGATGTCGCCGTCGGACCCGTCGGGGTCGTCGACCGATGTCGGAACTTGGACTGGAGTCCAAGGACTGGTGCCCGAGGTGGGACTCGAACCCACATGCCCTTTCGGACAACGGATTTTGAGTCCGTCGCGTCTGCCATTCCGCCACTCGGGCGAGTGACCTCGTTGAGGTTAGCGGCGCGGCCGTGAGGCTGACACTGCAACTTTGGTGACCCTGTTACTGGGGTACCCGTGGGTAACCGTCTAACCTGCACGAATCATGCTTGCGTTCACCTTCCCCGGCCAGGGCTCTCAGCGGCCGGGTATGGGTCGGCCCTGGGCCGACCACGAGAGCTGGGAACTCGTCCAAGAGGCGTCGGACGTCGCTGGTCGCGATGTCGCCCGACTGCTGCTCGACGCAGACGCCGATGAGTTGCGCGACACGCGCAACGCCCAACTGACCACATTCGTGTCCAGCCTGATGGTGCTCGATGCCGTCGAACGCCTGGGCATCGAGCCCAGCTTCTGCGCCGGCCACAGCCTGGGCGAATACACCGCGCTCACCGCTACCGGCGTGCTGGGCTTCGACGAAGGTGTGCGTCTCGTCTGCGAACGCAGCGATGCCATGCACCAAGCCGGGATCGACAACCCGGGCACGATGGGCGCGGTCCTCGGCCTTGAGGACGATCAGGTAGAGGTCGCCTGCCGCCGCGCCGACAGCGATGTCTGGGTGGCCAACTTCAACGCCCCCGGTCAGGTCGTCATCGCTGGTTCAGCTGAAGGTGTGGCCAGGGCCTCGGCCATCGCCAAGGAACTCGGCGCCAAGAAGGTCATGCCACTGCAAGTTGCCGGCGCATTCCACACCCCCTTCATGGTTCCCGCCCGCGACCGGCTGCGCAAAGCGATCGCCGAGGCCAACCCTCGCGACAGCGAAGTTCCGGTCGTCTCCAACGTCGATTCGGCCGCGCACAGCAACGGTGAAGAGTGGAGCAACCTACTGTCGGCACAGCTCAGCAGTCCCGTGCGCTGGAAGCACACGCTGCTCACCCTCGCCGAGTTGGGTGTCGTCGACTTCGCTGAGCTGGGACCGGGCAACGTGCTCACCGGGATGGCCAAGCGCACGCTCGACAACGCTCGCACGATCTCTGTGGCGTCACCGGACGACCTCGACAAGTTGCTCGAGTGGGTCAACGCCGGTGGCCCACTGGCCGCACAGGAAGTGCACGAAGGCGAGCACCTGTTTGCTGTCGAGCGACTCGTGGTCAGCCCGTCCGCTGGTGTGTTCGCCCCGATCGGCGGAGTCGACGATGGCGCCCTGATCGAGGTCGGCACCGTGCTCGGGCACATCGGCGACACCGAGGTGCGCTCCCCCTTTGGCGGAATCTTGCAGAGCTACATCGCCGTCGCCGGCGAGCGCGTCACCCTGCGCCAACCCATCGCCTGGCTAAGGACGGTCTGATATGCCCACAATTCCTTCGGGAGTCCGAGGTGCCGTCATCACGGGTTGGGGTACGGCACTGCCGCCCAAGGTGCTCACGAATCACGATCTGGAGAAGATGCTCGACACCAGCCACGACTGGATCGTCGAGCGCAGCGGTATCCACGAACGTCACGTCGGAGGCACCACTGCGGGTCTGTCCGTCGAAAGCGGACGCAAGGCGCTGGACATGGCCGGTATCGACCCATTGTCGATCGACGCACTCGTCCTCGCCACCACCACACCCGATCGCTGCGTGCCCGCCACATCTGCCACCGTGCAGCAGGCCCTGGGCCTTAGGTGCGGAGCGTTCGACGTCAACGCGGCCTGCAGTGGCTTCGACTATGCGTTGGTGCAGGCCCATGGGATGATCGCGCTGGGCGCCAAGAAGGTGCTGTGTATCGGCACCGACACGCTCGCCCGCATCACCGACTGGACGGATCGCAACACCGCCGTGCTGTTCGCCGACGGCAGCGGCGCCGTCGTGCTGGAGGCAGTGGAAGGTCCAGGCCAACTGCTCGGCTGGGACCTCGACGCAGACGGTTCCGCGGAGAAGTACCTCTATGCCGAACTCGGCGGCAACATCCAGATGGAAGGCAAGGAAGTCTTCCGCCGCGCCGTGCGCATCATGGTTGATTCGGCCACCAAGTCGATGAGCCACGCTGGCGTCACCGCCGATCAGATCGCACTGGTCGTGCCCCACCAGGCCAACATCCGCATCATCGAAGCAGCCTGCAGTCGCCTCGACATCCCGATGGAGAAGGCCGCAGTGGTGCTCCAGCACACTGGGAACACCTCGTCCGCATCCATCCCGCTCGCCCTGTGCGACGCGCTCGACAACGGCCGAGTGCAGCCCGGCGACCTGGTGCTGCTGGTCGGCTTCGGTGCCGGTATGACCGCCGCCAGCCTCATCCTGCAGTGGGGCGGCCCGGGCGGAGATTCGAAGGTCCTGGCATGAGTCGCGTCGTCCTCATCACCGGCGGCTCGCGCGGCATCGGCCTCGCCTGCGCACAGCGGTTCAAGGATCTCGGCGACCAGGTCGCCGTCACCTACAACTCCTCGCCGCCGCCCGAGGGTTTCTTCGGCGTCAAGTGCGATGTCACATCGGCCGAATCGGTCGATGCCGCGTTCGCCGCCGTCGAGGCCGAGTTCGGTCCGGTGGAGGTGCTGGTGTCCAACGCCGGCGTCACCAAGGACGGACTCCTGTTACGGATGAGCGAGACCGACTTCACGTCGGTCATCGACGCCAACCTCACCGCTGCGTACCGCGTCACCAAGCGCGCCGCGCAAGGTATGTTGCGCGCCCGCAAGGGACGCATCGTGCTGGTGTCCTCCGTCGTCGGTTTGCTCGGCTCCGCCGGTCAGACCAACTACGCCGCCTCCAAATCCGGCCTGGTGGGCTTCGCCCGCTCGGTCGCCCGCGAACTCGGATCACGCAGCATCACTTGCAACGTCGTCGCCCCCGGTCCCGTTGCGACTGACATGACGGCCTCGCTCGGCGAGAAGCGTCTGGCCGAACTCACCTCGATCGTGCCGTTGCAACGGATGGCCACGCCCGAGGAAATCGCCGGTGTGGTGGCGTTCCTCGCCTCCGCCGACGCCGCCTACATCACCGGGGCAGTCATCCCGGTGGACGGCGGAATGGGCATGGGTCACTGAGCCAGCCCACTCGCTACTATTTCAACGACCCCAAACAAGGAGATACCCCCGTGGATCAGGAACTGTTCGCCCGCTTCAAGAAGTGCGCCGTCGAGGTGCTCTCCGTGTCGGAGGACAAGGTCACCTACGAGGCCAAGTTCGGTGACGACCTCGATGCCGACAGCCTCGACCTCGTCGAGTTGATCATGGCGCTCGAAGAAGAGTTCGGCGTCGAAGTGCCCGAAGAAGACCTCGAGGGCGTCGAGTCAGTCGGCCAGGCCTACGACCTGGTCGTCGGCAAACTCTGATGAAGGGCGCAGGCCGGCGCGTCGCCATTACTGGCTTCGGCGTCGTCGCACCCTGCGGTATCGGTAAGGAGGCCTTCTGGGCTGGGCTCAACGGGCCCGGCACCACCAGTGGGCGCGCCATCGAGATCCCCAACTGGGACCCGACGCCGTATTTCGCCAACCCCAAAGAAGCCCGCCGGGCCGACAAGGTGGAACAGTTCGCCGTCGCTGCGGCAGCGGAGTGCTTCGAACACGCCGGCCGCCCCACCGCCGATGCCAGTCGCTTCGGCACCGTGTGGGGCACCGGAGTCGGTGGTCTGCGTTCCATCCAGGAGCAGATCGAGGTGCTCATCGAAAAGGGTGAGCGACGTGTGTCGCCGTTCCTCGTTCCGATGATGATGCCCAACGCCTCCGGCGCGGCCATCTCCATGCGCTATGGCTTGCAGGGGCCCAACGAGACCGTGTGCACCGCATGCGCTGCTTCCACACACGCCATCGGCTACGCGGCCAGGCTCATCGCCTGGGGCGTGATCGACGCGTGCATCACCGGTGGCAGCGAAAGCGCCGGGTGCTCCATCGGCACCTCGTCGTTCGGCAACATGACCGCACTCAGCTCCAGTGGCGCCAGCCGCCCCTTCTCCCCCGAGCGCGACGGCTTCGTGCTCGGCGAGGGTGCGGGCGCGTTGATGCTCGAGGAGTGGGAATCGGCCGTTGCTCGTGGGGCCAACATCGTCGGTGAAGTGCTCGGCGCTGGCAGCAATGCCGATGCCCACCACATCACGGCACCGGCTCCCGGTGGCACCGGAGCGATCGCGTGTATGAACCTGGCGCTGGCCGACGCGGGCCTCACACCTGCCGACATCCGCCAGATCAACGCCCACGGCACCTCCACACCGCTGAACGACGCGGCCGAGGCCGCAGCTGTCGCCGCCGTGTTCGGTGCCGGCAATGTGCCGGTCACGTCCACCAAGGGCGTCACCGGCCATGCACTCGGCGCTGCCGGCGCACTCGAGGCCGTCGCGCTGCTGTTGTCGATCGAGAAGGCTCTCATCCCGCCCACTGCCGGCACCACACAGCTCGATGAAGGGTTCGAGATCGACGTCGTGCTGGGTCAAGCCCGTCCGTGGGTACCCGGTCCGGCCATGTCGAACAGCCTCGGCTTCGGCGGCCACAACGGCAGCATCATCCTCGGCCCGCCGCGCTAGTTCGCTCGTGTTTCGCTCGTTCTGGGCAGGTTCGGTTCCGGTTTGCGGGACTGGGCCTGCCCAGAGTCCGTTGTGGGACGAATCCTTCCCAGAAGCCGGAAACACTCAGGCGTTGACGAAGACGAACATCAGCTCGCACTCGCAGGCGACCTCACCGTTGAGGATCGCCTTGCCGGTGCCCTTGCCGGCCCGGCTGGACATGCGGGTGAGTTCGACGCGCAACTCCAGCGTGTCGCCAGGGACCACCTGACGGCGAAAGCGGGCACTGTCGAGACCACCGAACAGCGGCAGTTTGCCGGCGTACTTCCCGTCGGACAGCACGGCGATGGCACCCATCTGCGCAATCGCTTCGCACATCAACACACCCGGCAACGTGGGGCGCCCCGGGAAGTGCCCGGCGAAGAACCACTCGTCGCCGGTGAGGTGCCACAGGCCGGCGCCGGAGACGCCCGGTTCGAGCGCGATGACCTCGTCGACGAACAGGAACGGCGGACGGTGCGCCAACACCGATGCGGGGGTCGGGAACTCGCTCATGCGCCCAGCGCCTGCAACAGGTTGAGCGGAGTGTCCTTCGGGCTGATCTTGTACCAGGTGTGCTCGACCTTGCCGTCGGTGCCGATGAGGAACGCCGAACGCTCGATACCCATGTATTCCTTGCCGTAGTTCTTCTTCAACTTCCAGACGCCGAACGCCTCGGCTACGGCGTGCTCGGTATCGGCCAGCAGTGGGTAGCCGAGTTCGTACTTCTCGTCGAACTTCAACTGCGCGCCGGGCTTGTCGGGGCTGATGCCGATGATGACGGTGTCGCCGACCTGAGCTGCAACGTCGCGCAGACCGCAGGCCTGCTGTGTGCAACCGGGCGTGTTGGCCCGTGGGTAGAAAAACACCAACACACGGCGACCCTGGAACTCCTTGAGGGTGACGGTGGTGCCGTGCTGATCGGAGAGCGAGACGGCGGGGGCAGCGGATCCTGGGGTGAGCACGACGGAAGTCTAGCGATGGCCTTCCTGGCGCTCCGGGCGCATGGCGATCGGTCAGCACACATCGTCACGAACTTGCATGATGTTCGTCAAGGGACTTGCAAGTCACCCCACCGTGCGTGGTAATGTCACGTTACGTGTTGTGCGGTCGGGATCTGCCGGCCGAATACCACGCAGTGTGTTCAGTCAAGCACCCGTCGGAGTCGGCCTCGTCGAGATCCGCACGGTGCTCCTACGGACGAAAGGTGGCAGGAACATGTTCATCGTCAAGGGCATTCGCTGAGTCACCCACGGCGTAGGCCGTGGCCGTAGAAGCCCCCGCGGGGCCGAGCGTGAGCGTGATAGTGGGTCGGAATCGACCGCATGTTCTCGTCCACACGATGCTCGTACCGGTAGTGGGCAGCAACGACTTCGTTCAATCGATCGAGAAGGACGACCCGAATCTCCTCAGGGGGGTTCGGGTCGTGCCGTTTCCAGACGACCATCGGTGTGCCACAGGCCTCACATTCGGCCACCCAGCACAGGTCGTCTTCGAAGAACCATTCCGTGGTCTTTGCCGCCTCGCACAACTCGCAGTCGGGGTCGAACGCCGACGGAGTCGCGCTGCCGATCCCGATGCTCACTCGTCGATCGCCCGCCGCACTTCGGCGATGTACTCGCCCATCGCCTCCGCGCCGCCCTCGATCAGACGACGCACGACCGAGGCACCCATCACGACACCGTCGGCAACCTGCACGGCCTCCTTGGCCTGTGCCGCGTTGGAGACACCGACACCGATGAGTACCGGCACGTCGGTGACGGCCTTGAGTCGCACCGCCAAGGCTGCAGCCGTTGCGGCCAACTCCGTGCGTTCGCCGGTGACACCCAGCAGCCCTACTGAGTACAGGAACCCTCGCGAGCGAGCAGCCACACGCGGCAGACGCTCGTCGGGCGCCGTCGGCGCGGCCAGCATCACCGTTTCGACACCGGCAGCGTCGGCGGCCTCGCACCACGGGCCCGCTTCCTCGAGCGGCAGATCGGGAACGATCGCCGCCACGACACCTGCACTGCGCAACTGGGCAGCGAAACGCTCGTGGCCCGCATGGTGCACCGTGTTGTAGTACAGCATCACCGCAATCGGGATGCTCACGTCGAGCGAACGTATCTCGTGCAGGATGTTCACCGGGGTGGCACCACCCTCCAACGCCGCTTGCGAGGCTTGCTGGATGATCGGGCCGTCCATCACCGGGTCGCTGAACGGGATGCCGATTTCGATCGCATCGGCTCCGGCCGCGGCACAGGCACGAACGGCGTCCTGCCACCCGGGGTACCCACCCGTGATGTACGGCACCAGCAGTTTGCGACCCGCCGCCCGCTTGGCGCGGAACTCGGTCTCCATGACTCCGTACTGAGTGTTCGGTGCCGTGCTCACTTGGCCAACACGTCCATCATCTGGGCGACATCCTTGTCGCCACGGCCGGACAGATTCATCAACACGGTCTGCCCTTGCATCGTCGGCGCAGCACGCACGATCCAGGCCAGCGCGTGTGCGCACTCCAGCGCAGGAATGATGCCCTCGGTGCGGGCCAGTAACTGGAACGCGGCGATCACCTCGGCGTCAGTGACGTTCGGGTACTCGGCACGACCGATGCTCGCGAGATACGAGTGCTCGGGACCGACACCCGGGTAGTCGAGGCCGGCAGAGATGCTGTGTGCTTCCTGCACCTGGCCGTACTCGTCCTGCATGAGATAGCTGCGCATACCGTGCACCACACCCGGCTGGGCACGGCTGACAGCGGCGCCACCGGCGGGCTCGACGCCCACGAGGCGGCTGCGGTCGTCGACGAACCCGCTGAAGATACCGATCGCGTTCGAGCCACCTCCCACACAGGCGACCACCACATCGGGGACATCGCCGAACTCTTCGATGCACTGCGCCCGCGCTTCTTGGCCAATGACCCGGTGGAACTCGCGCACCATCCACGGATACGGGTGCGGGCCCATCACCGAACCGAGGCAGTAGTGGGTGGTCTCTACCGTCGCCACCCAATCGCGCATGGCCTCGTTGACTGCATCCTTCAGCGTGCGACTGCCGCTGTGCACAGCCTCCACCTCGCTGCCGAGCAACTTCATACGGAACACGTTCAAGGCCTGACGCTCCACGTCGACAGCGCCCATGTACACCTTGCACTCCATGCCGAACAGCGCTGCAGCGGTGGCTGAGGCGACGCCGTGCTGACCGGCACCGGTCTCGGCAACGAGACGCTTCTTGCCCATCCGCTTGGCCAGCAGCGCCTGCCCGAGCACATTGTTGATCTTGTGCGATCCGGTGTGGTTGAGGTCTTCACGCTTGAGTACCAGGCGCAGACCCAACTTGGCGCCGAGTTGCTTGCACTCGGTGAGGATCGACGGACGGCCAGCGTAGGTGCGCAGCACGTCGTCGAGTTCGGCACGGAACACGGGGTCGGCCCAGGCCTCGATGAACGACGCTTCCAGTTCCTGGCATGCAGGTACCAGGGTTTCGGGCACGTAGCGACCACCGAATTCGCCGAAGCGACCGCTGGCCGACGGCTCTGCCATCAGCGACATTACATTTCTCCGTTCAGCTTCTGTGGGGTGTCATTCGTCGTCAGCCCAGTCGTAGGGCATGACGTCGGGGCCGAGGTGCCGCTGCGGTGCGGCGGACCGGGCCCGTTCGATGAAGGCCTTCACCTTCAAGGCGTCCTTCCTACCGGGCGAACGCTCTACACCGGACGAAACATCGACACCCCATGGATCCACCGTGCGGACGGCCTCCATCACGTTCTCCGGCGTCAGCCCACCGGCGAGGATCAGCCGCGGCCCCGGGGCAACGTCGTCGACCATCGACCAGTCGAACACCTTGCCGCCGCCCGGAGAGGGTGCATCGACCAGGATCAGGTCGGTGCCGAACTGATCGGCCCGACGGGCATCGGGCGACCCCGCGGTGACGGCCTTGATCACCCAGCGCAGGTGCTTCGCGACTTCCTCCACCATGCCCGGTGTCTCGTGCCCATGCAGCTGGGCGCCTTTGAGCCCGGCCCGGTTGACAGTGTCGATGACACGCTCGGGGTGTTCGTCGCGGAACACGCCGACGGTGAGGATCTCTGGTGGCAAACGACGGGTGATGTCGTAGACCTGCTGAGCAGCGACCTGCCGGGGAGACGGGGCGAACACGAACCCGACCGCGTCGGCCCCCATCGCTACCGCGAGGAGCGCATCGTCCTCATTGGTGATGCCGCAGATCTTCACGAACATGGTGCTGTCACGGTACCCGCGACCGGTGTCGCGGGCCGGGATAGTTTCAGGCCTGTGTGAGGGCGGCTACGGCCGCTGCCGGATCGCCACTGGTCACCAGCGATTCGCCGACGAGCACCGCGTGATAGCCGGCAGCACGCAAGGATGCTGCGTCGGCCGGGCCGCGAACTCCGCTCTCGGCCACGCGCACGACGCCAGCAGGCATGACACCGCCCATGCGCACCGCACGCTCATGATCGACCTGGAACGTGACGAGGTCGCGCTGGTTGACCCCGACGAGCGTGGCACCGGCAGCGAGTGCGACCTCGAGCTCGGCTTCATCGTGGATCTCCACCAGGACATCGAGACCGATCTCCGTGGCGAGCGTGTGGAACCGCACGAGTTCAGCCCTGTCGAGTGCGGCAGCGATCAGCAGCACACAATCGGCACCCATCAGCCGCGCATCCACTACATCGCGTTCGCTGACAGTGAAGTCCTTGCGGAGCACGGGCAGCGAGCACGCCGCCCGCGCCGACTGCAGATCGGCGACCGAACCGCCGAAGAACTGCTCGTCGGTCAGCACGGACAAGCACGAGGCCCCACCGCGCTGATACTCCCCCGCCAATGTGGCTGGGTCGAGACCGATGTTGAGATCACCTTTCGACGGCGAGCGCCGCTTGACCTCGCTGATCACCGCCAGGTGCGCGCACGTCGCGAGCGCCGCACGGAATCCGCGCGTGCTCGGCAGCGAGCGGGCCGTTTCCAGCAGAGGCTCGAACGGCCGACG
The DNA here is from genome assembly GCA_903919215.1 of uncultured Acidimicrobiaceae bacterium. Classification (GTDB taxonomy): domain Bacteria; phylum Actinomycetota; class Acidimicrobiia; order Acidimicrobiales; family Ilumatobacteraceae; genus UBA668. Next base: position 12,662 of record CAIXHI010000037.1, on the reverse strand, counting down.
ATCAGCCGCCGCCACCTCCCGGTGGTGGGCGACGATCTTGTCGAGGTAGGTGGCCATGTTGTCGGGGGCGTGTCGCAGTCGACCCGGCGTGGAGGTCAGAGACCCTTGCCCCTGAGCGGGTTCAGGAAGTGCAGCTCCGGCTTACCCGTCGCGAACTGAGCGAGCATCTCGCCGAACTCCTTGAACCACGGGGCGCTGGCATGCCCGAGGAACGCTTCCTGGTCGGCGTACAACTCCCACACGAACACCGCATCGGGATCGGCCTCTTCCTCACAGAGGATGTAGTGGAGTGCTCCACCGTCCTGCATCGTGTGGTCGAGTGCGAACTGGAAGGCCTCGGCCGCCTCGGCACGGGTACCAGGCTTGACGGGGATGCGGACCCACAGTGCGACCTTGCTCATCTTGATCTTCCTTCCAACTGACGGTGTGTGCCCGGCACGGTACCAGCGTGGCAGCATGAGCGAATGGCCGAAGCCGACCGCACTGTCGTTGTCATCGAGGATGATCCGAACATTGCCGACCTGCTCGACATGTATCTACGCGACGCCGGGTTCCGAGTACTCCAGGCCGATTGCGGACTCCGTGGTCTCGATCTGGTCGAGCAACAGCGGCCAGCGCTGGTGGTGCTCGACATCGGGTTGCCCGATATCGACGGTTTCGAGGTGTGCCGCCGGGTCCGGGCGCGCAGCAGCGTGCCGGTGCTGTTCCTCACGGCGCGCGACGGCGAGATCGACCGCATTCTCGGGCTGGAACTCGGCGCCGACGACTACGTCACCAAACCGTTCAGTCCGCGCGAGATCGTGGCCCGCGTGAAGGCCATCCTTCGCCGCGGACAGCCCGACGCACGCGACGATCACAACGTGGTGCACGTCGGCGAGACCTACGTCGTCGATATCAACCGCCGTGAGGCTCGCCACGGCGGTGAGGCCGTCGCTCTCGCCACGCGCGAGTTCGACCTGCTCGCCCACTTCGCCCGCAACCAAGGTATTGCCCTCAGCCGTCAGCAACTGCTCGACGGGGTGTGGGGCGCTGATTGGTTCGGTGACGACCGCACCGTCGACGTGCACGTACGGCAACTGCGCAAGAAACTCGGCGACGACCTTCCGTTGGCGACGGTGTGGGGCGTCGGATACCGGTTGGGCTGACATGGCGCTTCACACATCGCTCACAACTACTTGCCATCCTGGGCAGCGATGACACGTCGACTCGCGCTGGTGATCGTGGGGGTCGTGGTCGCGACTCTGTTGTTGGCAGGGGCGGGCACGCTCAGCCTGTCGGCGATCCGGGCCCGCAATACCACGATCGCTGATGTGCGTTCGCACGCCACCGAGATCGCAGCGAACATCGACACGCTGCTCGAACTCGACACCACACCCGACACCCCGGCCGGCCGCCAGTCGCTGAACCAACGGCTCAGGGTGTTGGCGACATTTCGCAAGTTGATGCCCGTCGACGACCTGGTCGTGCTGGTCTACGACCGCCGGGGACGGCTGATCAGCGACACCGTGGCGACCAGCATCCCGCTCACCGATCTCGACCACACAGTGCTGTCCGCTGGCACCACGATCTCCGGGACCGATCAGCGTGTCGCCTTCGCCGCCGTGCCGGTGATCATGCCCTCCGGACGGCTGCTGGTGGTCGTCGCCGCACGCCGTATTGAGACCGGGCTCGGAGCTGCCTTCGTGCTGTTCCTGTGGGCCTCGGGTGCCACCATCCTGCTGGCGCTCGGTGCGGCCTACCTGCTGGGTCGACGTCTCAGCCGCCCGCTGCGTGAGGCCACGGCAGCGACACAGCGCATCGCCGCCGGCGAGTTCAATACACGTCTGGTCGTACCAGCTGTACATCGCCACGACGAGCTCACCGACCTTGCGCACAACATCAACGACATGGCCGAGACTCTTGAGCGCTCGCGCATGCTCGAGCAGCAGTTCCTGCTGTCGGTCAGCCACGATCTGCGCACACCGCTGACGTCCATCAGCGGCTACGCGGACGCCATCTCGGACGGGGCAGCCGACCCTGTTCGAGCAGCCGGCATCATCCGCTCCGAGTCGCGCCGACTGGAGCGCCTGGTGGCCGACTTGCTCGATCTGGCCAAGCTGCAGGCCAAGGCGTTCACGTTCGACATCCGCCACATCGACCTGTCGGCTGCCGTGCAGACCGCCACTGAGGGAGCCGCCGGATCACGTCCGGGCATCACCTTCCACCCGGTCACGTCGGAGCAGTTGCCGGTGCTGGCCGACGCCGACCGCCTGGGTCAGTCGCTGGCCAACTTGGTGGAGAATGCCGGCAAGTACGCGGCCACCAAGGTCGTCGTGTCGGCGCGCGCCGAGTCCGGATGGGCGATCGTCACGGTCGACGATGATGGTCCGGGTATTGCCGCCCACGATCTGCCGCACGTGTTCGAACGCCTCTATGTCGCCCGCCACGCGCCAGAGCGGCGCGAGAACTCCAGTGGGCTGGGTTTGGCCATCGTACGCGAGTTGATCACGTCGATGGGCGGCGAGGTCGCTGCTGGCACCGCACCGGGAGGCGGTGCGAGGTTGAGCGTGCGCCTTCCCTTGGCCGACTGAGCCGCGTCCTCGACAGATCCAGGAAGGATCAGTCCCGGATTCCGAGACTCATCGCTTCCAGAACCCAGGTTGGGACGATTCCTTCCCAGAAGCCGGGTCAGAAACCGAGGCGGGCGCTGATCTCGCCGAGCAGATCGGCGATGGGGACTCGCACCTGGGCGGTGGTGTCGCGGTCGCGGATCGTGACGGCGTTGTCCTCGAGCGAGTCGAAGTCGACCGTGACGCACAGCGGTGTGCCGACCTCGTCCTGACGGCGATAGCGCTTGCCGATGGCCTGCGTCTCGTCGTAGTCGACCATGTAGCGCTCGCTCAGCGTGCGCCGGATCTGGTGCGCCAGCGGAGTGAGCGTGTCCTTCTTCGACAGCGGCAGCACGGCCACCTTGTACGGGGCCAGACGTGGGTGCAGACGCAGCACCGTGCGCGGCTCGTCGTTGATGATGTCCTCGTCGTAGGCGGCCAGCAGGAACGCGGCCATCGCACGGTTGACACCAGCGGCCGGTTCGATCACGTACGGGATGTAGCGCTCGTTCGTGGCCTGATCGAAGTAGTCCAGCTTCGTACCGCTGTGGTTCGCGTGCTGGGTGAGGTCGTAGTTCGTGCGCTGCGCGACACCCTCGAGCTCACCCCATCCCCACGGGTACTTGAACTCGATATCGCTGGTGCCGCTGGAGTAGTGGCTCAGCTCATCGGCGTCGTGCGGGCGCAGTACCAGCATGTCGGCCGGGATGCCGAGATCGACGTACCACTGCAGACGGGCTTTGCACCAGTAGTCGTACCACTCGGCGCTCTCGGCCGGGGGCACGAAGAACTCGAGTTCCATCTGCTCGAACTCACGGGTGCGGAAGATGAAGTTGCCGGGCGTGATCTCGTTGCGGAAGCTCTTCCCCACTTGGGCAATGCCGAACGGCGGCTTCTTGCGGCTGGTCTGCAGCACGTTGAGAAAGTTGACGAACATGCCCTGCGCCGTCTCGGGACGCATGTAGACCTCGGCGCCCGAACCCTCGACCGGGCCGGCAAACGTCTTGAACATCAGGTTGAAGGCACGCGCCTCGGTGAACGAACCCTTGGCACCGCAGCCGGGGCACGTATCGGGGCCGCCACCGAGATCGACAAGGTGGTCTTCGCGGAAGCGCTGCTTGCACTTGGTGCAGTCGACGAGCGGATCACTGAAGTTGGCGAGGTGACCACTGGCCTCGAACACCTGCGGCGGGGCAAGGATGGCTGCGTCGATCAGCACGACGTCGTCGCGCTGTTGCACCATCGTGCGGATCCAGGCCTCACGTACGTTGCGCAGCATCAGCGAGCCGAGCGGGCCGTAGTCGTAGCTGGAGCGGAATCCGCCGTAGATCTCCGCCGACGGGTACACGAAACCCCGTCGCTTGCAGAGGTTGACGACCTGGTCGAGTTCGGTTGCAGCCATAGCCCTCCAAGGCTACGGGACAGCCCGAGGGGACCGCGAACGGATTCCCGAAAACTGACAGGATGGCTGGGTCGGGAGTTCACGACCCGGCAGCAGACCAGCAATGTGCTCGCTGCGAAGGGACACCACTTCTCATGAACCGTCATCGTGTCGTCAGCGGGCTCTGCACCCTGCTCCTCGTGGCCGCCGCCGGCTGCAGCAGCACCACCTCGAGCCGACTCTCGGCCAGCACGTCCACGCCCACGGGCGACACCTCCGCATCGTCGACAGCGCCCACGTCATCGTCGTCCAGTTCCACCACGATCCCGACGGTCGATCCACTTCTGCTCCGCCTCGACGGCGTCGGCACACACGACTTCGGCAACGACGTCGGCGCCGTGGTCGACGACTTCACGACATTGCTGGGCGCGCCGGCCAGCGACGTCGCCGCCGAGTACCCAACGCTCGCTGACGGTGGTCGGTACGAGTCGACAGATGACGAGTATCGGTTCATCGCCCCGTTCAGTCGCACCGTGTGCTGGTCGAACAGCCTGTGCCTGGCATTCGGCGGCGTCAACTCAACGGCGCTGTTCTTCACCGGGTGGCGCTACGACAGCGACCCGACCGGTTCGCTCACATCGACATCCGGGGCGACCCTCGGCACCCGCTGGACAGACATCCCCTCGATGACGATCGCCGAAGGCGGTTGCTTCACCGTCGGGTACGGCGAGGTCGACGGCATCGATGTCGTCGTGCAGTCCGACGGTCTGCAGTTCGTCGAGGTCGACGACTCCGGGAACTACATCATGAACACACCTTCACCGGCCGATGTGACCATCCTCAGCATGGAGGCCGGCGACCTACCGGTCTCGAGCTACGCCGACTGCTGAACCTGCTAGCCGAGTTCAGCTCGTTCGAACATCGCCACCGTGCGCAGACGACGCTCGATGTGGTGCTCGAGCGAGCGCGTCGCGTGGGCCATCACCTCGTGGGTCTCGCGTGATGGCGGCGTGTTCAGCGCGTCGTTCAGGCGTCCGCCGAGGATCATCCGCATGATCTCCAACGCCCCTTCCGACAGCGGCGCACCAGAGCGGCAGGTTCGGCACAGCACCCCGCCGTGGTTCATGTCGAACGCCACCAACGGGCCGGCCTCGCCGCAGCGCACACACACATCGAGTTCAGGGCGCACACCATCGGCGGCGAGCAACTTCCAGTAGAAGGCGGGCACTACCAGCGAGCCGCCACGGGAAGCGATGGTGCGCAAGGCACCCACCACCATGCGATACAGACCCGGGTTCGGCTCACGCTCGAGCGCCATCTGATCCGCCGCTTCCAGCACGGCGATCCCGGCCGTGAGGTGGTCGAGATCGGCGACCAACGGCGCCAGCGATTCCACCGACTCGGCCTGGCTGACCACGTCGAGGTCGCGACCTTGCGACAGCAGCAGGTGGACGTGACTCATCGGTTCTAGGCGAGCGCCGAACTTCGACTTCGTCTTGCGCACACCCTTGGCCACCGCGCGGACTTTGCCGTGCGCCTCCGTGAGTAAGACCACGATGCGGTCGGCTTCGCCGAGTTTGTAGGTGCGCAACACCACGGCAGTGTCGCGATACAGGTGGCTGGCCACGTGGCGCCCGACGTCAGTCGACCCCGCCGAAACGGCGGTGGCGGTGCGCGTACGAGGCCATTGCCTCGTCAAGTTGCTGAGCGGCCAAGTGCAGCCACGGGGAATCGACAAAGACGAGCTCGCTGTAGGCCAACTCCCACACCAGCGATGGTGGCATCCGGCGCGATGGTGCGAGCACGACGACGAGATCGGGGTCGACTTGCGCCGGAGCGTTCATCTCCGCGTCGATGGCAGCCTCGCTGATGAACGCGCCTCGCTGCTGCAACCCGGCGATGACCCGCGCCAGGCGCCGCCGACCATCGGTGTCTGGCTGAGCGACGACGAGACAGTTCCCCACCCTGGCGGAACGTTCGGGTACCGCGTGAGCGGACTGGTCCGGGCCGTACGGCCGCAGGATCAGCCACTGAGCACCCACGTGGTCGGCCACCTTGCCCATGTCAGTGAGCCGGGTCGACCACTGATCCTCGGTGAGCGAAGCCCATTCGGTGAGCGAACCGCCGACCACGATGACATGGTGCAGCAGCACCTGGTCGACGGGCTCGGGGGTCATCCGGCCATTGTCCCACGCGGACCACCGGAATGGTGGCAGCCCGGACCGCAGAGCCTCAGGACAGTAGGGTTGGCAACGTGCCGACCTCCGACACCCACTCGCCCACCGGGCGCCCTGTGCACGTCGCCTGCATCATGGACGGCAACGGCAGGTGGGCGAACCGGCGCAACCTGCCCCGCACCGAGGGGCACACCGAGGGCGAGGAGAACCTGGCCCGCCTGGTGCGCGTCGCCGTGACGCGCAACGTCGGATGGCTCACGGTGTTCGGTTTCTCCACCGAGAACTGGGTGCGACCGCGAGGCGAGGTACGCCACATCCTGGGTCTGCACAAGAAACTGTTCGGACGAGTCGCCGAACTCAACGAACTCAACGTACGCATCCAGTGGATGGGGCGCCCGTTCGACCTCCCCGAAGCACGTACCCCGAAGTACGTGCAGCGTGCCATTCGTAGGGCAATCCGCGACACAGCCAAGAACACGGGCATGGTCCTCACCGTTGCCTTCGATTACGGCAGCCACGCCGAGATGGTGCACGCTGCGCAACTGGCCGCGACACAGGGCCCGGTCGACGAAGCCGCCATCGAGCGCAACCTCTACCTACCCGACCTGCCACCGGTGGATGTGCTGGTCCGCACGTCCGGCGAGCTGCGCATCTCCAACTTCATGCTGTGGCAGAGCGCTGGCAGCGAGGTGTACTTCACCGAGCGCCCGTGGCCCGAATTCGATGCGGCGGAGCTGGACGCGGCATTGTTGCTGGTCCGCTGACGCGAGGGAGCAATGTGAGAAGCACACAGGTGGATGCAACGAGCGTGGGATTCGATCCGGCGCGGCTCGACCGTATCGCCGCCCATTTGCAGCAGCGGTACATCGACACGGACAAGATCGCCGGCTGCCAGGTCGCGATCGGTCGGCGCGGCCACCTCGCGTACCGAGCGACGTTAGGACTGTCGGATCGCGAGCGCGCGGTCCCCATGGCTGAGAACACCATCTTTCGCATCTACTCGATGACCAAACCGCTGGTCTCGATCGCGCTGATGCAGTTGTTCGAGCGCGGCTTGTTCCAGCTCGACGATCCGGTGCATCGCTTCTTCCCCTCCTGGCGTCTGCACCAGGTGTGGGTCTCGGGAGCAGGTGCCGACATGGTCACCGAGCCCGCCCACCGACCGGTATCGATCCGCGATCTGCTCACGCACACGGCCGGGATCACCTATGGCGGCGGGCTGCCGGGCATGGGCGACCAGCACGAAGTCGACGCCCTGTACCGGGCGAACGGCATCCGTTCCTTCGGCACCGAGCAATCGCTGCCCGAGTTCATGGACAAGCTGGCGCTGGTGCCGCTGCGCTTCCAGCCGGGCACCGCCTACATGTACTCACTGTCCACCGACGCGTGCGGCGCCCTCGTCGAGCGCATCTCGGGGCAGCCGCTCGCCGAGTACCTGCAGCAGCACATCACCGGCCCGTTGGGCATGGTGGATACGTCGTTCCAGGTTGCGCCCGAGAACGTGCCGCGCTTCGCCGCCAACTACGCCCGTAACGCCGACAAGACCACGACCCTGCTCGACGACCCCACCACCAGCGCGTACACACGCCCGCCGAAGTTCGTCTCGGGCGGCGGCGGACTCGCCGGCACGATCGACGACTACACACGGTTCTGCGAGATGTTGCGGCGCAACGGCGAACTCGACGGACAGCGCATCATCGGACCGCGCACGCTCGAACTGATGCGTCGCAACCACCTGCCCGGCGGCAAGGATCTCGCTTCGCTCGACGTGGCGCTCGTCGAGTTGTACGGCAACGTCGGTGTGGGCTTCGGCCTCGGGTTCGCGTCCACTATCGATCAGGTCGCGGCAGGTTCGGCCAGCCGCCACGACTATTACTGGGGCGGCGCCGCGTCCACCGTGTTCTGGATCGATCCGGTCGAAGATCTGTGGGTCGTGTTCATGACCCAACTGATGCCGTCGGGCATCTTCGACTTCCGCGGGCAACTGCGCAATCTGATCTACAGCGCGATCACGGACTGATCCGTACACGGCCCGTACTGGCTCGGTAGCGTCGGACACCATGGCCGCCGACGACAGCACCCAGAGCCTCGTCGACGCGCTCGCGACGGTCACCGGCGCACTCCCCGCCGCCGAGGACCGTCCTGGGCAGCGTGAGATGGCCATCGCTGTGGGCAACGCGGTGAAGACCGGCCGCCATCTGGTGGTGCAGGCTGGCACCGGGACTGGCAAGACCATCGGCTATCTGGTGCCGGCAGTGCTGGCAGGCAAGACGGTGGTGGTCGCCACCGCCACCAAAGCCCTGCAGGACCAACTCGCAGCAAAGGATCTGCCGTTCCTGCAACAGCACCTCGGCGTTCCCTTCGACTGGGCGGTGCTGAAGGGGCGCAGCAACTACGTGTGCATGCAGCGCGTACGGGAGATCCAGAACAAGGCCACCGGCCAACTGGAACTCGAGGAGTTCGCCGCCACGACGAAGGTCGAGATCAACCGCTTGGTGGCATGGTCGGCCGATACCGAGACCGGTGATCAGGCCTCGCTCAGCTGGGCACCCAGCGACCGCGCCTGGCAGGCAGTCAGCGTCGGCAGCGATGAATGCCCCGGAGCCAACCGTTGTCCGATGGGCAGTGTCTGCTTCGCTGAACTGGCCCGCCAACGAGCCGCCGCCGCTGATGTGATCGTGGTCAACATGCACCTGTACGGGCTGCACGTGGGCAGTGGCGGGATGATCCTGCCCGAACACGATGTCGTGGTGATGGACGAGGCGCACCAGCTCGAAGACATCATGAGCGACACCGTCGGCGTACAGGTTGCGGGGGGTCGCTTCACCACGTTGACGGCGTCGCTGAAGCGAATCCTCGACGACCCCGCCGTGATCAGCCCACTGGCCGAGGCGTCCGTGCGGGTACGCGACGCGCTCGTACCGTTCCTCGGACAACGGCTCGCCACGCCGTACCCCGACGCGATCCAGGACATGCTCATCGATGTGCGCGGTCGCATCGAGAAGGCGCAGAGCGCGCTGCGCGCGATCGACACCGACGTCGAGGATGCCAAGGCACGCAAGATCCGCGGACAGCAACTGGCCACGCGACTCCAGGACGCGCTCGACACAGCACTGCGCGGGCAGGAGGGTTACGTCTCCTTCGTCAGCGGCGGCCCCGACTACCCACGTCTCGAAATCGCACCGCTCGAGGTGGGTGGAGTGCTGGCCAACGGCATCTGGTCGCAGCGCACCGCAGTCCTGTGCAGCGCAACCATCCCCAGCTCGCTCGGAGCGCGGGTCGGTCTGCCACCCGGTGAGTTCGACGAGGTCGATGTCGGCAGCCCGTTCGACTACGAGCACAACGCGCTGCTGTACTGCGCGCTCCACATGCCAGACCCGCGCACCGCACAGTACGCAGCTGCGGTGCACGACGAACTCGTGGCGCTCATCACCGCAGCGGGCGGACGCACGTTGGCGTTGTTCACCAGTTGGAAGGCGATGGACGCTGCCGCCGAGGCAGTGCGTGCACGAGTCTCCGTGCCGATCATGACGCAGCGAGACCTACCCAAGACCGCTCTGGTCAAGGCGTTCAGCGAGGATGAGCACACCTGCCTGTTCGCCACCGCTGGCTTCTTTCAGGGAGTCGACATCCCCGGGCGCACGCTGAGCCTCGTGGTGATCGATCGCATTCCCTTCCCGCGACCCGACGACCCGTTGCTCTCAGCACGACGCGATCAGTTGGGCGCGTCGGCGTTCGGTCAGATCGACCTACCTCGAGCATCGATGCTGCTGGCCCAGGCCACAGGGCGTCTCATCCGTAACGCCACCGACCGCGGCGTCGTGGCAGTGATGGACCCACGGCTCGGTAAGGCGAACTACCGGTGGGACATCGTCAAGGCGTTGCCACCGATGAAGCGCACACGCGAGCGGGCAGTAGCCGAAGCCTTTCTACGCGAGATCACCACCGAGCCCGGCTGAGCCGACCTACGCCCTGTGGGTCTACAGTCGGCTACATGGGTGATGTACCTGGTGAGCTCGTTCACTGCGCGGTGGACGGCGGGGTGGCGACGATCACGCTCGACTCCCCGACCAACCGCAATGCGCTGTCCCGACAACTGGTCGGTGAACTGCACGGAGCTCTCGACAGGGCTGAGCAGTCCGATGTGCGGGTGGTGGTGCTCACGCATACGGCACCCGCGTTCTGCGCTGGCGCCGACCTGAAAGAACGTGGTGCGGGCCCAACCGGGAACGGCCCGATGGCGAACGCGATGGAACGCCTCGCGTCGTGCCCAGCGCCCACCATCGCTGCCGTCAACGGCAGTGTGCGCGCCGGCGGCATCGGCATCATGGCCGCCTGCGACCTCGTCGTGGTCAATCGGGCCGTCACCTTCGCCTTCACCGAGGTGCGCATCGGAGTGGCGCCCGCGATGATCAGCGTGCCGATCCTCGCCCGCTGCTCGTGGAGCAAGATCGCTGCCCCGTTCCTCACCGGCGAAGCGTTCGACGCCGAAGCCGCCCGCGACATGGGCCTGATCACTCACGTCACCGACGATGTGGCGGCCACCGTGCAGATGTTGGTGGCCGGAGTTCTGGCGGGCGCACCGGGTGCAGTCGCTGCCACCAAACGTGTGCTGCGTCAGGCTGCGCCGAACATGGCCGAGATGCAGGCACTCAGCGAGACGCTGTTCGGCTCCGCCGAAGCGGCCGAGGGGATGTCCGCATTCATCGAGAAGCGCCCACCGGCGTGGGTGTCACTACCAGGAACTGGGAGCTGACATGCCCGTACTGCCCGACCGGATCGATGAGCACAGCGAGGCGTACCGGGCGAACCGCGCGGCGTTGATCGCGCAACTCGCGGCGCACGACGAGGAACTCGCCAAGGTTAATCTCGGCGGCGGCGAGAAGTACGTCGCCCGCCACCGATCCCGCGGCAAGCTGCTGATCCGCGAGCGAATCGAGGCACTGGTCGACCCCGACTCACCGTTCCTCGAACTGTCGCCGCTGGCGGCATACGGCAGTTCCTTCCCGGTGGGAGCCGGAAGCGTCACCGGCATCGGCGTGGTCGAGGGTGTCGAGTGCCTGATCTCCGGCAGCGACCCGACAATGCGCGGCGGGGCCAGCAACCCGTTCACGTTGAAGAAGGGTCTGCGCGCAGCGGAGATCGCCCGCGAGAACCGGCTGCCGGTGATCGGTCTCACCGAATCGGGCGGCGCAGACCTCCCGACCCAGAGCGAGATCTTCATCCCCGGTGGCGCGAGCTTCCGCAACATCACCAACGCGTCCGCGGCCGGTATCCCACAGGTCTCGATCGTGTTCGGCAACTCCACTGCCGGCGGCGCCTACGTGCCCGGCATGAGCGACTACGTGGTGATGATCAAGGAACGTTCGAAGGTGTTCCTCGGTGGCCCGCCGCTGGTGAAGATGGCCACCGGAGAAGACAGTGATGATGAGAGCCTTGGCGGCGCCGAGATGCACGCTCGCATCAGTGGCCTCGCCGACTACTTCGCACTCGACGAACTCGATGCCATCCGCCTCGGCCGCCAGGTCGTGAAGCGACTGAACCAACGCAAACGCGGCCCCGGACCACGTGGCGCCGGCCGGCCGCCGAAGTACGACCCCGAACAGCTGCTGGGTATCCCCAGCGCCGACCCGAAGGTGCCCTTCGACCCACGCGACGTCATCGCCCGTGTCGTCGACGACAGCGACTTCGACGAGTTCAAACCGCTGTACGGCACGTCGCTCGTCACCGGCTTCGCCGAGTTGCACGGCTACCCCATCGGCATCCTCGCCAACCACCATGGTGTGCTGTTCAGCGAGGAGAGCGAGAAGGCGGCCCAGTTCATCCAGTTGGCCAACCAGATCGACACACCGCTCCTGTTCCTGCAGAACACCACTGGCTACATGGTGGGCAAGGAGTTCGAGCAGCGGGGCATCATCAAGGACGGCTCGAAGATGATCAACGCCGTCTCCAACAGCCGGGTACCGCACCTGACGGTCAATATGGCGGCCTCGTACGGCGCCGGCAACTACGGCATGTGCGGACGGGCCTTTGGGCCACGGTTCCTCTTCGCCTGGCCGAACGCGAAGAGCGCCGTGATGGGCCCTGCGCAACTGGCAGGTGTGATGAGCATCGTCGCCCGCGAGTCGGCAGCGTCGATGGGTAAACCCTTCGACGAGGAGGCCGATGCCGGTCTACGGCAACTCGTCGAGGAACAGATCGAGCGGGAATCGCTGGCGATGTTCATGAGCGGCAAGCTCTACGACGACGGCATCATCGACCCGCGCGACACTCGCACTGTGCTGGGCATGTGCCTCAGCGTGATCGACAACCAACCCATCGAGGGCACACGCGGCTACGGCGTGTTCCGGATGTGATGACCATGAACCCTGTACGTCCCATCACCTCCATCCTCGTGGCCAACCGCGGCGAGATCGCCCGCCGCGTCATGCGCACCTGCCGCGAACTGGCGATCGATTCAGTCGCCGTCTTCAGCGACGCCGACGAGCACGCAGCGTTCGTCCGCGACGCCGACCG
>CAIXHI010000036.1 GCA_903919215.1 uncultured Acidimicrobiaceae bacterium | reverse complement strand
CTCTTCGACAACGATCTCCACGACCTCCCGAACTCCGAGCGACCCGAGTGTCATCAGGACGGAACCACGTACAACTCGGTCTACGGCCGGTTGCACGGCGAGCGTCCGGCGCCGACGATCACCACAGGCTTCATGACGCCCGGCCGCGGGCGCTACATCCATCCGACGTTGCGTCGAACGCTCACGCCCAGGGAAGCGGCACGGTTGCAAGGTTTCCCCGACAACTACGACTTCTTCCCGGACCCGAAGAACCCGACGGCGAAGCAGAAGTTGGCGAAATGGATTGGTGATGCGGTTCCAATGCCACTCGGTTTTGCTGCAGGATTGAGTGCCCTCGGCAACGGTTGGTCGCGCCCGGTCTAAATCGATGTAGCCATGAATTCCGGGATCGGAACATCACCATCAAGAGAACCTGCACCACATGTGGAATGATCGGTTCTCGTACCGGTCACAACTGGGACTGGTGATCGACAGAGGGTGTATGCGGACCGGAAACCTTCACCAAGTGCGAATGTCCATGCAGTGCTCGGCACGTCGCGGGGGTGCGGTCTGATGGCGAGCATCCATCTCCCGCCGGGGAACGATGGCCCGGTCAATGAGGGCGAGCGATCGGTGCTGCAATACCTGGCCGACAATCTGCCCAGCCACTTCGAACTGCACCCGAACTTGCAAATCGCAGTCGGTCGTGGCGACATGGTCGAGTGCGACATCGTTGTGTTGGGTCCGGACTGCATCTGGATCGTCGAGGTCAAGGACTTTGCCGGCCAGGTGAAGTTTGAGGAGCATCAGTTTTGGGTGAACGGTGAACCCCGTAAGCACCCTGTGGGCCAGACGCGCACGAAGGCGCAGAAGATCAAGACCCGGCTCGCCATGGTTCCCGAGCTCGCCGATGTCTGGATCCAGCCGCTCGTGGTGCTCGCTCGCGAACCTGCATCGTTGTCGATCGCACCGACCATCACGTCGTTCGTCGTCAAGAAGCAGCGCGCGTGTGCAGTCATCGGCGACCCGTCGCTCGTCGGTCTCGAGCGCGGTCGGCTGAGCGTCGCCAAGCTCGATCGCATTCGTGGTCGGCTCGCGCTCGACGCTCAGGCCAGGAAGCCTCGTGCCACGTTCGGCGCCTACCGCACCACCGAGCTGCTGTCACAGGGTGGCGGGCGGCAGTGGTGGCGTGCGACGCAGGAGGTCATGGGCACGCCTGTGCTGCTGGAAGTGGTGGACATCGACCCGGTGTTGCCGCCTGCCGAGCAGGAACGACGCCGCAACGAGGCGTATCGCGCAGCGAAGGTGCAGGCCCGCCTCGGTCCGTTCCCTTATGTGTTGACGCCCGAGACTGCGTTCAACAGCGACGACGGCGCCGTCGTGGTGGTGCACCCGCACGACCCGTCGCCGTCGCTCGACGACATGGGCGACGACGTGCTCAGCAGGCCGGATGAGTTCAAGCAGCGGGTCGTCGCTCGGGTGGCGATGGCCATCGACCTCTGCCATTCGAGGGGTGTGATCCATCGCACCATCGGACCGAGTTGCATCTTCGTCCCCGCCTCGGGAAATGCCCGTCTCGGAGGGTTTTCGCTGGCCGGTTTCGAGGGATCGTCGGGTCTCACGGTGAGCCCTGGCGACTGGGGGGCCCTGGCCCACGATTTCTGGATCGCCCCTGAACATGCAGGCGGGCACGTGGCGGCTGCTGCCGATCTGTATGCGCTCGGCAAGCTCATCACCCATCTCTGGCCGAGGGGGGCTCCGGCAGCGCTGGAGACCGCTGCCCATGTGCTCCTGAGGACCGACCCGGCCGAGCGGCGGATGTCGGCCAAGGACGTGGCGTCGCTGGCGTTGCCGTCCGCTGCAGCGCCGCCGCCCGCAGCACCGGTGAAGATCACCGAGGGCGCTGTGATCGGCGATCACTACCGCATCGAGGAGAAGCTGGGTGGCGGGGCCTCGGGCACCGTGTGGCGCGCCACCGACACGCACTTCGGCCTCGAGGTCGCGATGAAGGTGTACGAGGGGGTGGACGCTGGTGCAGAGTTGATGAACGAGTACCAAGCGCTGCTCGACGTGCACCACGACAACATCGTGAAGGTTCGATACGCCGACAAGCTCGCCGGCCGCTGGGTGCTGATCTCTGAGTATCTCGACGGCCCCAGCCTGCGCGCCGCCATGCCGCCAGCCGTGCCCGCAATGTCGTTCGACCAGGCGGCCTCGACGGTGCTGAAGGTGCTGTCAGCGTTGGCAGCCATCCATCCGGACATGCCCCGCATCGTCGAGCTCGCCGAGAAAGCGGAGCGCACCGACGCCGAGGAACTCGAGCTCGACCGTCTGCGCAACAAGGGCATCACCCACCGCGACGTCAAGCCCGAGAACATCATCCTGGTCAACGGCGACCGCCCTGTCCTGGTCGACTTCGGCCTCGCTGCGTCCGGTGCCGTCGGCGCAGCGGGCGGCACGCCCCAGTACCGGCCGGCCGGTGTGGCCTTCGAACACGCCGACCCCGACCTCGATCTGTTCGCCGTGGCCGTGGTGATGCACGAGCTGCTGACAGGGCGTCACCCGTACACCGACCGCGATCCGGTGGGCGGCATGTTGGATGTCGACGAGTCGCTGCCCGACGACGTGCGGGCGTTGCTCGAACGGGCGTGCTCTCCTCGCTTCGACGACCGTTTCCGTTCGGCCCAGGACTTCATGGCTGCCCTGGTCGCCCTCGGCGTCGAGCAGGTGCCGGTGCCGTTGCCGCCGCCCGATGTGACTGTGCTGATGCGTGGTATCCAGCATGCGATCGCCGATCGCCGTTGGGACGATGCGCTCGCGCTGTGCAAGCCCGAGTGGACCCAGATCCGCGACACGATCCTCGGCAGGCAACAGCTCGATGTCTCCGCTGATGAGCAGGAACCGTTGCTGGAGATCGATGGCTTCACCTTGACGTTTGCTGCCGCACGCTCCTTCGAACTTGCGACGAATCCTGGCGGGGCGAAGGTCGGGCCGGGCACCATTCGCGCCTATCTAGTAAGGGGCCCGGCCGGCGAGCTGGTCGAGGTTCTCGACTACGCGGCGGACACTGGCGAACGCTGGGTCGCAGGTGGTGACTCGTTCGAGACGCCGATGCCGTTGGCGCGAATCGGACGGGCATTGAGGATGTCGGTGAACAACGACGAACGCGGAATCTGGGCCGAGTTGAGTCAGGCTCGGATCACGGACGAGGCCGGTTGGTCGAACAGCCTGCGAGCAACGGTGGAGGAGATGGACTCAGGTG
>CAIXHI010000035.1 GCA_903919215.1 uncultured Acidimicrobiaceae bacterium | reverse complement strand
TCCACGGCTGCACCTCCCCGAGTCGTACGCCGGGAAGTCCGTGCTCGACATCGGCGCATGGGATGGGTACTACTGCTTCGACGCAGTTCGCCGCGGGGCCCGCGACGTGCTGGCCGCAGACTCGTTCAGCTGGGATGGGCGCGGCTGGGGACGCAAGGCGTCGTTTGAGTTCGCCCGCCGCACGCTGGGCCTCGAAGCCACGGTGCGCGACCAGAACATCGACCCCACCGAGCTGTCGCCCGAGGCGATCGGCGGCACGTTCGACATCGTGCTGCTCCTGGGTGTGCTCTACCACCTCGAAGACCCCATCGGCGTACTGCGCCGAGCCGCAAGTTGCTGCGACGAACTGCTGGTGCTGGAGACGGAGTCGACGTTGAACTGGCTGCGGTTCCCTGCCGCCCGTGTGTTCCCCGGTGCCGAACTGAACGGCGACCCGACGAACTGGTACCAGTACAACGAGCGAGCACTGAACGGTCTGCTGAAAGAAGTCGGGTTCACCTCCACCACAACGGTGTACAAGTATCCGCTCTACCGACGCTTCGCTCGCGCTGTCCGCGATCGCATCAAGGGCAAGTCGTTCCGCGCTGCGTTCTACTCGTCGCGCATCGTCATCCACGCCCGCAAGGGCTGAACCTCACCACTCGATCCACAGCGCGGGTTCAGCGCGAGAGGCCGTCGCCGAAGCTGATCGCCATATCGCGGGCGGTGAGCATTGTGTCGCAATCCAGCGGCACCGTCCGCTGCCGTTTGGAGACTGTGGACAGCGGCACGTACGTCATGTCGTCGGCGTTCAACGCCACCATCACGCCATCCATACCCGCTTCGAGCGCGCGCACTGCGGCGGCACCGAACCGCAGACCCAACAAGCGATCGAATGCAGTCGGTGTGCCGCCACGCAACAGGTGACCCAGCACCACGGTGCGGGCCTCTTTACCGGTCAGGCGCTGCAGTTGCTCGGCCACCTTCTCGCCGACGCCACCCAGTCGTTCGGCATGGCCGATCTCTGGCGCCAACAGCGACACCGAGCCGCCGACGGGGGCAGCACCTTCGGCCACGACGACGATCGAGAACTTCGCCCCGCGCTCTTCACGCTCACGGATGGTCTCGGCAACGTGCTCAAGCACGTAGGGGATCTCGGGGATCAAGATCGCGTGGGCGCCACAGGCGACACCTGCGTGCAATGCGATCCACCCGGCGTGGCGACCCATCACTTCCACGACGATCACCCGACCGTGGGAGGTGGCCGTGGAAAACAATCGATCGATGCACTCGGAGGCGAACTCGACGGCGGTGTCGAAACCGAAGGTGGCCTCGGTGCGCTCGAGATCGTTGTCGATCGTCTTGGGCACACCGATCACTCGCATACCGGCGCGCTGCAGATGATCGCCGATGGTCAACGACCCGTCGCCGCCGATGGTGATCAGGGCGTCGATGCTGTGCGCTCGGAACATTCCCAGCAGTTCCGGGGTGCGATCAATCTCGGTCCACGACCCGTCGAGTTGCTGCACCGGGTAGGCCGTCGGGTTGCCCTTGTTGGTGGTGCCAAGGATGGTGCCACCGAGGTGGACGATGCCGCGCACGTCTTCACGGCCGAGGCGTACGACGCCACCCTGCGGATACTCCTCGGGGTTCATCAGACCGTTGAACCCATCGCGGATACCGAGCACCTCCCAGCCGCGGTTCACCGCGGCCAGCGTGGCGGCACGGATGACCGCGTTGAGGCCGGGCGCGTCGCCGCCACCGGTGGAGAGGGCGATACGTCGGATCGACTGACTCATGCACCCGACGTTAGCCAGCCGAGGCTCCGACACTCCTGTGGGGTCAGGCAGTGATGGCCGTGACGCCAGCGACCAGGCAGAATTCGTTGCCCTCTGGATCGGTCATCACCTGGAACCCACCAAGTTCGTCGTACATCACCTCACCGAGCCGGGCGGCTCCGGCAGCCTCAGCGGCCCTGGTGGCCTCCGCCAGATCGCCGACATCGACATCGAGGTGGATTCGATTCTTCCCGCTCTTCGACTCAGCTACCAGCTGGAACGAGATGGTGATGCCGGTGGGCGGTTCGAGTGCAACCCACTCATGACTCTGTCGCACCACGTAGCCGCCCAGCATGCGCTGCCAGAACTCGGACAACCGGACCGGGTCGTGACAATCGATCACTACTTCACCGAGTTTGCCGATCAT
>CAIXHI010000034.1 GCA_903919215.1 uncultured Acidimicrobiaceae bacterium | reverse complement strand
TCCGCACGCTGCTGTTCCGTTCGATCATCAACGGCGTAGTAGTCGGAGTCATCAGCGTGCTGCTGGCCTTTCCCTTCGCGTACGCGATCACGCTGGGCCCGTTGCGAAAGCATTCCGAGTTCTTCCTCTTCGCCGTGCTCGTCTCGTTGTTCTCTGCATACGTGGTGCGCATCTACGCGTGGCGAACGCTCCTCGGCCAGAACGGCATCATCAACAAGACCTTGGGCGTCATCGGCGTAGGCCCGTATGACTGGTTGCTCTTCAATCGTGGTGCAGTGATCCTCACGTTGGTCAACGTCCTCGTGCCGATGGCGGTGCTCCCCATCTACTCGTCGCTGGCGCAAGTGGATCCGGCACTCATCGAGGCCGCCCGAGATTCAGGCGCCAACACTTGGCGCACGCTCCACTCGGTCACGCTGCCGTTGGCGTCAAGGGGCTTGAACGCGGGCTTTGCCCTGTGTTTCCTGATTGCGGCCGGCGACTACGTGACGCCTCAGTTCGTCGGTGGTATCGACGGGCAGATGCTCGGCAATGTGATCACCGACAAGTTCGGTGTGGCGTTCAACTGGCCGCTCGGGTCGGCGTTGGCGTTCATGCTGGTGGGCGCGATGGGTGTAGTGGTCGCGCTGTGGCTGCTGCTCATGCGGTTGTTGCGATTCACGGGTCCGCTGCGATGAGCGGGCGGCGGCGAACCAGCGGACTGGGTTCGAAACTTTACTGTTTCGCACTCTTGGCGTTCCTGTTCGCGCCGACGATCGCGATCGTGGTGTTCGCGTTCGACTCGTCGGGACGAGGCACGCTGCCGTTCGAGAGCTTCACGCTCCGCTGGTTCCGTCAGATCTTCGACGATCCGGTGACGGTCAAGGCGTTCAAGACGTCGGCCATTGTCGGGGTGACCACGGCGATCCTGGCGCTGATCATCGGCACGCTGGGCGCGTATGCGATGTACCGGCGACATACGCGCACGGGCCAGGCAATCGTCGCCGCTGCTGCGCTGCCATTGGCATTCCCATACCTGGTACTGGGCATCTCGCTGCTGTCGATGTTCCACGCCTTGAGCATCAAGTTGTCGCTCATGACGGTCATCGTCGGACATCTCCTCATCACGCTGCCCGCAGTGCTGGTGACCGTCAACGCGCGGTTCGCGACGTTCGATCCCGCGATCGAGGAGGCCGCCAAAGATCTGGGCGCGTCGCCCTGGCGCACGTTTTCGGCGGTGACCTTCCCGATCATCCGACCGTCGGTCATCGGTGGCGGTCTCTTGGCATTGGCGCTGTCACTGGAGGAGTTCATCGTCACCCTGTTCACCACCGGTGGCGACAGCACCGTGCCGATCGTCATCTGGGGGCAGATGCGACGCGGCGTCAGCCCAGCGGTGAACGCCATCTCGACCGTGCTGTTTGCATCGACTGTTCTGCTGGTCCTGCTCGCTCGCCGGTTGACAGGTGCCAGCCTCAGCGGCAAGCGACTCAATGACTAGTCAGCGAAGGGATCAATCGATGGACGTTCGTTGGAGCGACGGCAGCCGGTTCGCCGGTCGGACCGTCATCATCACTGGTGGCAGCGGAGCATT
>CAIXHI010000033.1 GCA_903919215.1 uncultured Acidimicrobiaceae bacterium | reverse complement strand
GGCGTTCACGCCGATCGGCCCAGGTCGCGCGGGGTCGTCTGCAACTAGCCTGCTCCTTGTGCGTGCAGTTCGAGAGTTCAACGTCATTCCCGCCATCCCCCAGCCACTGAGAGCGCTTTCCGAACTGGCGTCGAACCTGCACTGGACATGGGACCGAGACACCCAGCGGTTGTTCAAGCGCCTCGACCCGGACCTGTGGGCGACGACCGGCCGCGATCCCCTGCGTCTGCTGGCGGCGATCACCGCCGCACAATGGGCACGGCTCGCCGCCGACCCCGAGGTCGTGGCCGCGGTCGGCGCTGCCGATGCCCGTCTGAGCGATGCGATCAACGCCACCCGTTGGTTCCAGGGGCGCACCGAATCACCGCTGCAGGGCATCGCCTACTTCTCCCCCGAGTTCGGCCTGTCCGAGACGCTGCCGCAGTATTCCGGCGGCCTCGGCGTGCTCGCCGGTGACCACCTCAAGGCCGCCTCCGACCTGGGCCTACCGCTCACCGCGGTGGGCCTGCTGTACGCCGAGGGCTACTTCCGCCAGCGGCTCAACGCCGACGGTGTCCAGGAAGAGCGTTACCCACCGCTCGATCCGCACGGACTTGCGTTGCACCCCACTGAGGTGCAGGTGTCCGTCGAGATCGGCGGGGAGGACGTCAAGATCAAGGTCTGGCGCGTGCAGGTCGGCCGCGTGCCGCTGTACCTGCTGGACACGAACGTCGAGACCAACAGCCCCGGCGCAGCCGCCATCACCGACCGTCTCTATGGCGGCGACACCGAGCACCGCTTGCGCCAGGAGATGGTGCTCGGTATCGGCGGTGTTCGTGCGCTGCGTGCGCTGCATCTCGATCCGCAGGTGTTCCACACGAACGAAGGACACGCCGGGTTCCTGTCCATCGAGCGCATCCGCGAACTCGTCGGCAAGGGCTTCAAGTTCGCCGAGGCCGTCGAGGCCGTTCGCGCCGGCGGCGTGTTCACCACGCATACCCCGGTGCCTGCTGGCATCGATCGCTTCAGCCGGGAGCTGATGGAGAAGTACTTCGGCGGCTTCGCCAAGTCGTGCGGCATCACGATGGACCAGTTGATGGAGATCGGGCACCGTAATGATGAGTCCGACGGCAAGTTCAACATGGCCGTGATGGGCCTGCGCCTGGCCGGACGCAGCAACGGCGTCGCCCAGCTGCACGGTGAGGTCAGCCGCGAGATGTTCGCCGGCATGTGGCCCGATGTGCCGGTCTCCGAAGTGCCGATCGGCGCGATCACCAACGGTGTGCACGCACACACCTGGGTCGGCGATCACATCGCCGCGCTGCTGTCGAAGAGTGTCGGCTCGGTGTGGGACGGCGCCGATGCCGCGTCGTGGAGGGGTGTCGCCAACATCGACCATGCCGAGTTGTGGGCCGCCCGCTCGAAGGGCCGCTCCGACCTCGTTGCGTTCGTGCGCGACCGCTTGGGCGACGCACTGCTCGACCCGAAGGCACTCACCATCGGCTTCGCCCGTCGCTTCGCTACCTACAAGCGGGCGACCATGGTGCTGTCGCAGCCCGACCGTCTGCGCAAGTTGCTGCTCAGCGCCGACCGGCCGGTGCAGTTCGTGTTCGCCGGCAAGGCCCACCCTGCCGACCAGCCCGGCAAGGACATGATCCGCGACATCGAACTGTTCGCCCGTCAACTCGATGTTGGCCACCGCTTCGTGTTCGTGCCCGACTACGACATGGCCGTCGCCCGCGTGATGTATCACGGCTGCGATGTGTGGCTGAACAACCCACGCCGGCCGCTCGAAGCCTGTGGCACCAGCGGTATGAAAGCTGCACTCAACGGTGCACTGAACTGCAGCATTCTCGACGGCTGGTGGGACGAGTGCTACGACGGCGAGAACGGGTGGGCGATCAACTCCGCCGACGACGACCCGGATCTCGGCCGCCGCGACCAACGTGAAACCACCAGCCTGTTCGGTCTGCTCGAGCGCGAGATCGTGCCGCTGTATTACGACCGCGGCTGGGACGGTCTGCCCCACGGCTGGATCGAGAAGATGGAGAACAACTGGCGTTCGCTCGGGCCGTTCGTCACCGCCGCGCGCATGGTTCGCGACTACACCACCCAGCTCTACGAACCCGCCGCCGCCAGCAGCGACCTCGCCAACGCGGCCGACTGTGCAGCAGCTCGCGATCTGGCCGCATGGAAACAACGCGTCATTGCAGCGTGGCCGATCGTCAAGGTCGTCGACGTGCAATGTGACACCGAACCGGCCAACGAAGGCGACCGCCGCACGGTGCGCGCCATCGTGGAGATCGACGGTCTCGCGGTGGAGGATGTCGCCGTACAGGTGCTGCACGGCGCGGTCGACTCCGCAGGCGAGTTCGTCGGCACACCGCAAGTGGTCACCCTCGGCAACATCGCCCCGGGCGTGTTCGAGGCCGAGTACGAGGTCGGCGATGCCGGTCCGTACGGCCTCACCGTGCGGGCCATGCCGTCGCACCGGCACCTCGTCAGCCCGGTGGAGCTGGGCCTCATCGCCTGGGCCGACTGAGTCCGCAGCCGCAGTCTGGGAAGCGTGAGTTCCGGATTCCGGGACTGATCCTGTCCAGAAGCCGATTCGGGACGATTCCTTCCCAGAAACCGACGACTACTGGCCGGTGAACTGCGCTTTGCCGGGGCCGTTGGCGCGGAACGACTCGACACCGACGACCGCGTCCTGGGTGTCAAACACGGCCTCGAACAGCTCCAACTCCAACTCCAGGCCGGCGGGCAGGTCGGCCTCGAGACCGACGTCGACCGCCCGCTTGATCAACGCCTGCGCCAGCACTGCACCACGGGCCACTTCAGCCGCCAGGGCCAACGCCCGTTCGTGCAACTGCTCGTGGGGCACGATCTCATCGCACAGACCGATGCGCAGCGCCTCGTCGGCCCGCACCTGACGACCCGTGAACATCAACTCCTTGGCTCGGCTGGCGCCCACCAGACGGGGCAGGCGCTGGGTGCCGCCACCACCGGGGAGAATGCCCAGCAGCACCTCAGGCTGACCGAACACGGCCTTCTCGCTGGCGATGCGGTAATCGCAGGCCATCGAGAGTTCACACCCGCCACCGAGCGCGTAGCCGCTGACAGCGGCAATCACGAACCGCGGGATGGCGGCAACCGCGTTCAACGCACGGTGGAAGCCGGCGCCGATGAGTGCACCCTCAGCGCGACCGGCGAACTCGGAGATATCGGCGCCAGCGGCGAGCAGACGATCGCCACCGGTGATCACCACGGCGCCAGGAGGATTCTCGGTGAGGTCGATCGCTGCTTCGTGCAACGCAGTCAACACTGCCTGCGACAACGCGTTGACCTTCGGATTGTTCAACGTCACGACAGCAACGCCATCGGCGCGCCGTTCTACCAGCACCAGTTCACTCATGCCCAGAACCCTAGGCGAGCGACTTCAGGCGCCGACCACCCGCAGCATCTCGTCGGCGGCTGACCACGGGTCGGTGGTGCGGGCGATGACGCCCGACTGGAGTTCGTCCCACTTCTCGCCGGTGGTGATTTGCCGGGCACGTTGCTCGAGCCGGCGAGCGACGATCTCGCGCAACTCATCGCGCAGACGGAACTCACGGCGCCGAGCGAGTTCCCCGTTGCCCTCGATGAATGCGCGGTGACGGCGAACTTCGCTCCACACCACGTCGATACCTTTCTTGTCGATGGCGACGACCGGGATGATCGGCGGACGCCATGCATCGTGCGCCAGATCGCTGAGCTCGAGCATTCCCTCGAGGTCGCGCCGGGTGTCTTCGACACCCTTGCGGTCGGCCTTGTTGATCACGAAGATGTCGGCGATCTCCATCAGACCGGCCTTGTTGGCCTGCACAGAATCACCCCAGCCGGGGTTGACGACGACAACGGTCGTGTCGGCCTTGCCGGCGATCTCGACCTCAACCTGGCCGACGCCGACCGTCTCCACCAGGATCCAGCCACCGCCGACGGCATCGAGCAGACGCACGGCCTCGGGTGTCGCCAGCGAGAGACCCCCGAGGTGACCACGGGTGGCCATCGAGCGGATGAACACACCCGGGTCGGTGGCATGGTCTTGCATGCGCACCCGGTCGCCGAGAATCGCGCCACCCGTGAACGGCGACGACGGGTCGATGGCGAGTACCGCGACCTTCTCGCCCTCCTTGCGCAGGTTCCCGATCATCGCTGAAGTGAGCGTCGACTTACCAGCGCCCGGCGCACCTGTGAGACCCACGGTGTAGCCCTTACCCGACAGCGGATACGTGAGGCGCCCGATCGCGCGGGCCTCATCGGTGCCGCGCTCGACGAGCGAGAGCAATCTGGCCAACGCCCCGCGATCGCCGTCTCGCGCCGCGTCGAGCAGTTCACCGACCGGTTGGTTGCGCCGGCTCATAGCTCGTCGGGCACCACGTTGATCACTTCGGTGACGCCGTCGATGCGATCGCGCATGATGCGTTCGATGCCCGCCTTCAGGGTCTGACCGCTGGCCGGGCATGTTCCGCAGGCCCCGATGAGGGTGACCGTGACGATGCCGGTGGCTTCGTCCACGTCGCGCAGGATGATGTCGCCGCCGTCGGCCTGCAGTGCGGGCCGGATCACTTCGATGGTTTCTTCCACTTGAGTGCGCATGGGGGACTTTCGGACTCGGCCGAGCGACCATTGAATCAGCCCCGACCATAGGATTGCGACCCATGGGAACAGTTCCTGAGCCTGCTGCCATTCCCGCAGCCAGCGCCGAGTGAGCGCGATGCTCGCCCACCAGGGCGGGTGGGACGAGATCCTGCTCGTACTTGCCCCGATCCTCGTGATCGCCGGGCTGTTGTCGCTCGCCAAGAAACGCGTCGAACGCAACCTGCGTGACCGCGAATCCGGCAGCGACGACCAGCCGACCAGCTAGGCGCTGACGCGCCGGATGTTCGCTCCGAGTGCCGCGAGGCGCCCCACGAGATCGTCGTAGCCGCGGTCGATGTGGTGGATACCCGACACCGATGTCTCGCCCTCGGCCGCCAGACCGGCCACGACGAGCGCTGCGCCAGCACGAATGTCGGGCGCCTTCACCGGGGCACCACTCAACTGGCGCACACCACGCACGACCGCGTGGTGCCCATCGGCGCGGATATCGGCGCCGAGGCGCTGCAGCTCCTCGACGTACCGGAAGCGGCCCGGGTAGAGGTTCTCGGTGACGATGCCCACACCGTCAGCGACGGCCAGCATCGTCACGATCAGCGGCTTGTAATCGGTGGCGATACCGGGATACGGCAGCGTCGCGACATCGATGCTGCGCAGGCGACCGTTGTCGAACACCAGCACGCCGTCCGCGGTGGAGTTGATCGACAGCCCCATGTCGCGGAAGCGACGCAGCAACATGTCCATGTGATCTGCCCGCGCACCGAGCAACTCGACCTCGCCACCGCTGACCGCCACGGCAGCGATGTAGGTGGCGGCCTGGATGCGATCGGGGACCACTCGATGATCCGTGGCGTGCAGGCTGCCCGGCTCGACACCGTGGATCACTAGGCGGGAACTGCCGATCGCCTCGATATCAGCACCCATCCCGACGAGGAACTGGCACAGGTCGGCGATCTCAGGTTCGCGCACAGCGTTGTCGATGACGGTGGTGCCCTTGGCGTGCACAGCAGCGGTGAGGATGTTCTCGGTGGCGCCGACGCTGGGGAAGTCGAGGGTGATCTCGGCACCGTGCAGGCGATCAGCGCTGGCGAGCACCACTCCGTGACGCAACTCGAACGTCGCCCCCAACGCCTCCAGACCCTTGAGGTGCATGTCGATCGGGCGGCTGCCGAAGTCGTCCCCGCCCGGGAGCGAGAGCGACACCTGGCCGTAGCGACCGAGTAGCGGCCCCAGCACGTTGATGCTGGCGCGGATACGTTCCACGTGTTCGTAGGGAGCCACGGGCGAGATGTCGCCGCCGTTGACGAGACGCATCTGGCCGCCGCCGAGCGCCTCCGTTCGCACACCGATCGCATCGAGCAGTTCGGACATGATGCCCACATCGACGATGTCGGGCACGTTGTCGAGCAGATACGTTCCCTCAGCCAGCAATGACGCGGCCATCAGCTTCAACACCGAGTTCTTGGCCCCGGGGATGACGACCTGCCCCACGAGCGGACCGGCCCGCCGGATGAGGATGCGGTCGTCGTTCATGGGCATCAAGTATGGCCCGATTCTGCCGCGCTTCTGTGCTCGGCCGGTGCCCGCGAGTCGGCCGCGGCGGACCAGGCACTAGCCTGCGTACGGTGCCTCGGCGTGTCGCGACCATCACCAGCGTCTGGCCCGCGGGCAGCGCCCGTGCCCTCAGCGCCGGAACGGCACGAGATGATGTGCTCGATGAGGTCGAAGGCCCACAGAGCACCTTCCACCAGGGCCACGGCCCGTTCCACGACTATCTGCGCACTGTGGTCACCGACCCTGATGGCACCGTGCACGAGACGGTGCGGTACGGCTTGCATCTGCCGTGGTTCGGCATCATCTTCCGGTGGCCGATGCGGCGGGCGCTCCGACACCCCCGGCCGCCGGGGAGTCCCAGCCCGTGGTGGGCTCCGCCCGACAAGTTGACCGCTCGCCAGACATCAGCGCTTGCCCTGTTGGCTGCAGCTGCGATGTCGGCGGCGTTCGCCAACACGCTGTTCACGCAGACATCCACATTCGCTGCGGACGGGTTCCACGCCAGCGACCGCATGCTGGGGGCGAGTGGCGCCATCGTGCGCGTCGGGGTGGTGATCGCCCTGCCGTTCGCCTATCTCGCCGACCGCATGGGCCGGCGGCGCACCATCGTGCTGCTCGCCTGGCTGACACCGCTGTTCTGCGCGCTCGGCGCGTTGTCACCGTCGTTCTGGGTACTCACCGGTTCGCAGACCATTGCCCGACCGTTGGGCCTGGCCCTGTCGATGCTGGCCGCAGTGGCCGCCGTCGAGGACATGCCGCGCAACAGCCGCGCCTACGCGCTCAGCCTGTTGGCGATGGCCTCCGGGATGGGTGCCGGTGTGGCTGTGGCGGCGCTGAAGCTGGCCGACTTCGGCGACAACGGCTGGCGACTGGTGTACCTGATCTCGCTCATCTGGCTCCCGATCGCAGTCAGCCTCGGCAGACACCTCGACGAAACGCGCCGGTTCGAGACCGTGCACCGCATCTCCCCGCGGTTGAATCGTCGCCGGCTCGGGACGGTGGCGCTCGTCGCACTCAGCTCCAACCTGTTCATCGCTCCCGCGTCGTACTTCCAGAACAACTACCTCGACAAGGTGCGCGGCTACAGCGCCGGGGGGATCGCCCTGTTCACCCTCGCCGTCGGCACACCGGCATCGCTCGGGCTGATCCTCGGCGGGCGAATGTCCGACCTCATCGGTCGACGGCGGATCATCGCCATCTGCACACCGCTGTCGGCAGCATGTCTCGTGGGTGCGTTCTTCACCGACGGGAGTTCGATGTGGCTGATCGCGCTCGGCGGTGGCTTCACTGCGGCCATGGCCTACCCGGCGTTCGCCGTGTACCGCTCCGAGATGTTCCCCACCGGCAACCGAGGTATGGCCAACGGACTGATCAACACGACGGCATTGCTGGCTGGCAGCCTCGGGATCCTGCTGGTCGGGGTGCTGCGCGACCACGGTTCGAGCTACGGGTCGGTCATGGCCATGCTCGGCCTCGGTCAGTTGGTGGCCGCATGGGTGGCGTTCCGCCACTACCCCGAAACCGCGCACCTCGAGCTGGAACAACTCAACCCGGAAGATCCGACGATCGTGTCCGCCGACTGACGGTGCGCGCTCACGAGTCGAGCAGGATCCGTCGGGCGTCGCCCAACCGCTCGATGACCACTCCCGCAGTGTCGTCGTCGCCGCCGTGATCGGGGTGGGCCTCGCGCAGCCGCGAGCGGTAGCGGGCCATCACGTCCTTCTTCGTCACCTTGCGCGTGTCGAGCGGAAAGCCCAACAGGTCGAGCGCCCACAACCTCGGGTCGGCGAGGCCAACCAGATCGGTGCGGCTGACGCCGGTGATATCAGCAACGAACGACGGCCCGATCGGCCCACGCCACTTCATTGCCCGGTGCAGCACCGGTGCGATCGCTCGCCGGGCATCAACGTTCAGCCGCTCCAGTGCGTACACCGCTCCGAGCACCTGCACGACCGGACGGCCCAGTGAGTGCAGGTCGAACTCCACGTGGTCGGCATCACCGTGCAGCTGATGCACGCTCGTTGCCAGTGCATGCCGATCGACCTGATAGCGGTGCTGCAGCCGGGGCTGCACCACTCGCTCGCCCTCGGCCACCTGATCGATCAGACGCGCGACGTCGGCGGTCTGTTCGGGCGGAACACCCGGCAGATAGGCGGCGACGACCGCGGCGAGCAACACACCGCCGAGGCCGGGGGCAGGGTCGGTGGGCAGTACGAGGTGGCCGAGGGCGAGGCGACGAGTGGGAGTTGCCGGTCGGGTGTGCCAGATCTGCAACTCGGCGAGCAACATGACGCGCTGCCGACCGACCTAGATGAACGGTCGCAGCAGGTCGTGCAGGTCTTGTGCCACGACAGTGGTTGCGTCGAGGTCGGGGTCGGCTTCCTCTGCCAGCGCGTCGGCCAACTCCTCGGCCAGTTCGCACGTGCGCTTCCACAGCCGCGGGTCGACTCCGTACGGGGGACGCGCCGGATCAGCGACTGCGACTGCACGCAGCAACTGCTCGAGTCCGTCGGCATCGAGCGGGTTGCGCTGCAGTCGCTCACCAGCGAGGAAGAACGTGGTGAGGGTCTCGAACGGAAGCCGGTCGGCTTCCTCCTCGGCCTCATCGGCGTCCGCTTCGCGGGTACGGAACTCACCGTTCTCGACCATGTCGAGCAGCGAGTCGACCACGTACTCCCACTGCGTCGG
>CAIXHI010000032.1 GCA_903919215.1 uncultured Acidimicrobiaceae bacterium | reverse complement strand
GCATGATGTCGCCGCGCAGCATCCGCCAGCTGAGGACGGCCGGGGCCTGGGCGTAGTCGTAGCCCAGGGTGTAGTGCGTGCTACGACCGAGGGCCGAGGCACGGAACTCGACCTCGGTCGGGCGGCCCTGGTCGTCACGGGTGCGGACGATGACGTCCTTGACGTCCTTGGCCCATTCGGGATAGCGATCGAAATCAGTGGCGATCGCCCACACGCGGTCGGGTGCGGCGGCGATGGTGATGGTCTGGGACGCCGATTCAGCCATGGAACTGTTCTACCTGATCTTCCCGTTGGACGGTGTGGACCCTGGATCCACCCGAGGCCCGAAAGAACCGTACCTCGCGGCCCATGCCCCATTCATGCCAATGCCAAACATCGGCACCAGAACACCGAACGCCAACGCGTTGAGTTGGCTCTTCTCCAGCCCCGACACACCGATGCTGGCCCCGATGATCGCGGCGATGATCTGCACAGCCCACGCAACCGACATCAGCCGTTTCAACGGTGTGGGGGCCGTTGCGCCGGTGAGCAGAAACAGGTTTGCCACGCCGACCTCGCGCACGCGTGAGAGATCGAGCGCCCGCGCATACGCCCACAACGAGCAGGCCACGCCGGCGGCGAACAGTACGAGCGACACCGCGACCACCAGCACCTGCGCCCAGCGGTGCGCCTTGAACGGCACCGCCACGGCGAGAGCGACGACGAACACGAGAGTGCCGAACAGATTGGCACGCACCAGGCGGGAGTTCACCGGGTCATTCTGCCAGTGCGCCGAGCGAGACACCCAGGCGATGGGCCAACACGTCGTAGGAGAACTCGCGCACGGCGCGTTCGCGCCCGGCACTTCCCATCCTCACCCGCAGTTCGGGATCATCGAGCAGACGCTCGATTGCAGCGGCGACCTCGCGAGGGTCGTCGGGTTTGCGCACCACCAGGCCGGTCTCGCCGTCCGCAACAGCCTCGGCAGCACCACCCGAGTCGCCCGCTACCTGGGGCACACCGCACGCGGCCGCTTCCAGGAAGACGATGCCAAACCCCTCCTGCTCGAGGCCACCCCATCGGTTGCGACACAGCATCGTGTACACATCGGCACAGCCGTACAGCCGCGGGAGGTCGTCATTGCTGACGCGACCGAGGAACTTCACTGGTGCGTTCAACGATGTGGCCAGACCCTGCAGCCGTTCAGCATCGCGACCGCCGCCGGCGATCGCCAGCACCAGGTTCGGATGACTCTTGTGCAGCAGCGCGGCTGCCCGCACGGCCGTGTCGAAGCCCTTGCGCGGCACGAGGCGACTGATGCCCACCACCAGCTCGGCATCCGCGGCAATGCCGAAGTGCTCGCGAGCGCGCAGCCGCTCATCAGCGGTGAGCGGCACGAACCGTTCGGTATCGACCCCCGGAGGGACCACGGTGATCGGCAACGACCGGCCGGCGGCGCGTTCACCTTCGGCCGCTGGGTAGCCGCCGGCAGCAACGATGTGGCGAGCACGGCGCAACACGTAGGCGAGCGTCTGTTTGCTGAGCGGCAGACGACCCGGCACGGTGACCTCCGCGCCATGGAGCACGACGTCGTAGGGCAGGTCGAGCGATGGACCGACCAGCCCAAGCGGCAACGCAGGATCGAGCACGACGAGGTCGGCACCCACTTCCTTGGCCATCGCATTGATACGCGACACCATCCACGGGTGCGGCAACAGCACGGGCTCCTTCGTGCGCCGGATCAGGAACGGTTGCTGCGCGTCGAACTCCTCGGTGCCTGCGTAGGGGCTGGTGAGCACAGCGAATGAATCGGGCGGCAGCCGACGCCACCATTCCCACAGCAGCGACTGGATACCGCCGATCTTGGGCGGGAAGTCGTTCGTGACCAGGAGATGCTTCACGGCATCTGCAGTTCGCGTTGGACATCGGGGTGCGGGTCGGAGACAGGCATGAGATCGTGGAGGCCGAGCCGCCGCGCGGCCCACACGGCGTGGGCCCGTAGGACAGGGTCGTGGTGGGAAAGGTAGTCGGCCAACACGGCCCGCACCGTATGGGTGTGTGGGCCGACCGCCAGACCGCCCACGTTGCCCAGCACCACCAGCGCGTTGCGTCGGGCCCAACGCGGGTCGCGCTCGGCCAGGTACCAACGGCCCCACATCTGCGCCACGCCTGCGTCATCGGCCATCAACAACTGCAGCACCGACAACCACGCCATGGGTGGCTCGTCTGTGCTGACATCGACGGTGAACCGTCGGCCGAGACGCACCGTCGGCGGGCAGGCATCCTGACAGTCGTCGCAACCGTAGATGCGGTCGCCGACGGCCTCGCGTAGATGGTGCGGAATGATTCCCGGCTTCTGCAACACCCAGGCCAGACACCGAGCCGCGTCGATGACCCCTTCGGCCACGATCGCCCCCGTGGGGCACGCATCGAGGCAGCGGCGACATGTGCCGCAGCCGTCGTCGACCGGACCCGCGGCGACCGGCAAAGGCGCCGTGGTGACCACGCAGCCAAGCACGAACCAACTGCCAGCGCCGGGCAACAGCAGGTTGGCGTTCTTCCCGAACCAGCCCAGGCCAGCACGATAGGCAACCTCGCGGTCGACGATGCTGTTGTCGTCGGCGAACGGCACCGCCTTGTACCCATCCGCGCGAAGTCGACGGGCCACAGCCCACAGCCCCTCGCGCAGCGGCGCATAGTGGTCGAGCCAGGCGTAGCGGGCCACCCGCCCCATCGGCCCATCCGGACGCTCCTGATCGGGCAGCAGGTACGGGCGAGCGGCCACGAACACCGAGCGGGCGTCGGGGACCGCTCGCTGCGGGTCGGTGGAGCGAGCGGGGTTCTTGAACGTGAACTGCATACCGTCGACCAATCCGTCGGCGATGCGCTGCTCGATGGCCACCCGAGCACGGAGCAACACATCGGCGGGTGCCACGCCGGTGTGGGTGACGCCGAACGACCGAGTGAGTTCGGTGAGTTCGGCGACGTAGCCCGCATCGAGCACATCGGCCGTGGGTGGCGATGGGTCAGGGGGCGTCACGGTGACGCAGCGTAGGCACCAACCCGGCCTCGGCGAGCAACTTCACCGCCCGCATTTCGGCAAGGTCGAACACGACGGCCTCGCGAGGAGCTGGGGAGAGCAGGTGGCTGACCACGCAATCGGCGCAGTCGGCGCTGCCTTCCAACACGCAGGAGTCGCAGGAGATAACGAAATGTGACATACCCGTACCCAACACCAAGGGTCTCACACAGTGCGAGTGCCACGCCCCCGGCCCGAGTGCCACGCTCCCGGCCCGACCTTTCGAGTGCCACGTGCGCGACTAGGTGTCATCTCCCACTCGGGTGCACACCTGGCACTCGGGCCGGGGCCCAGGCACTCGCACAGGTCAGGGGCGGGCGAGGGCCAGGAAGGTGTCGCTGCTGATCGTGTTCGCGCCAGCGGCGCGCACATCGGTCAGCACGGCTTGGTCGTTGGTGACCACGATCACCGGGCGATCTACATCAAGCGCCGTCACTTCCGAACGCAGCACGTCGTCGGCGGTAACCCCCTCCGGCGAGTAGCTCACGCGCACCAGGCGACGCCGATCTGCGCTGGCACCCACGATCGTGGCGCCATCGAACACGATGTGCAGCAGCGTGCCCCACCGACGAGCAAGGTTCTCCGCCGCCTCGATGCAGACCGTCCGCTGCCGCTCGAGTGCCAACGCTGGCCAACCCAACTTGGCCACGTTGTAGCCATCGATGAGTACGACGACGTCGGGGGCACGCAGCAGATGGGTGGCTGCCGCCTCACTGTCGCCGTAGAGCCCACCGGGCACGGCGAGCGGTTGGCGCTGACGGCGGCGGGCCTTCGGTGAACCACCCTTGGCCACGAGGAGTGCCTCCGCGAGCAGCACGCGCACACGCTCGAGATCAACCGATCCACCGGCGTGCACCACCGACCGTTCGGCGAGGGCAGCATCGCGCGCAGCGACGGCGTCGGCCAGTTCGGCCCGCAACGACTCCACCGCTTGTCCAGCCGCACCGGCCTTGGCATCGACCGCATTCGCTCCGGCCTCCTTGCGGCGCGCCATCCGCTCGACTTCAACGAGGCGCTCCTTCGTGCGCGTCAGTTCAGCGCGCACACGTTCCAGCTCGGACTGCGCCGCCGCACGCTCACGCCGCTCCGACTCGAGTTGTTCGCGGGCCACCAGCAACTCCGCTCGCGACCGGGCGGCGACGGTCTCGGCTGCTTCGCGGCGCTTCTCTTCACGACGGAGTGCCACTGCGGCGTCGCCCTCATGGCTGGCAGCTTCGGCGGCACGGGCGAGTTCTATAGCGCCAGCGAGCCAGTCGGCGGGACGCGTGAGCCACAACATGCCCACATCGTCGACGAGGTCAGTAGTCGCGACCGACCCGAGGCGGGTCAGGAACTCGGCATCTGCCTCCACCACCTGGCGCACCTTCGTGAGCGCCGGCACCGGCAACGAGTGGAACTTCAGGTACGGCTTCAGCCCGGCAGGAAACACCAGGGGCGGGCGCGTCTTCTGACCGGCAGCGACGACGAGCACCACGAACTCGAGCGCCGACCGCAACGACCGGTCGGGCAGCGAGACGGCAGGATCGGCGGGATCGGCGGGATCGGACACGCGGTCAATCTAGCCATCCACCCTCGATCGCCCCCGTGGTCGAACGTCTGTTCTTGACAACGAACGGGTGTTCGTGCTCCACTGTGCAGTCGTGCAACGCTCGTTCGATGATCTCGGGACCCCGTTGGCCGATGTCACGTTCTGCGTCCTCGACATCGAGACCACCGGCACCGACCGCGGCACCGACCTGATCACCGAGATCGGCGTGGTGAAGGTCCGCGGCGGCGAGTGCCTCGGCACGATGGGCACACTCGTCAATCCGGGGCGTGCCATCCCTCCCGGGATCACCATGCTCACGGGGATCACCGAATCCATGGTGTTCACCGCGCCACGGATCGAGTCTGTACTGCCGACGTTGCAAGAGTTCGTCGGCGAAGCGGTGATCGTCGGCCACAACGTGGGGTTCGACATGGCGTTCATCAACGCTGCGATGTTGCGCAGTGGTCGTGCGGCGTTTCAGAACACCATCGTCGACACGTTGCCCCTTGCCCGCCGATTGGTGCGCGACGAGGTACCCGACTGCAAGCTCGGCACGCTCGCCTCGCGTCTGCGCCTCGATCACCGGCCGTCGCACCGGGCACTCGACGATGCACTCGCCACCACCGACCTGCTGCACGTGCTACTCGAACGCGCTTCCGGGCTGGGCGTGATGGGGCTCGACGATCTGGTCGCATTGCCCAAGACAAGCGGGCACCCACAGGCGGCAAAGCTGAAACTCACGCATCACCTGCCACGCACCCCCGGTGTCTACCGCTTCCTCGGAGCCAACGACGAGGTGCTCTACGTGGGCAAGGCCACCAACCTGCGTCAGCGAGTACGCAGCTACTTCGGCAGCGACGACCGCCGCAAGATCGGCCCAATGCTGCGCGAGACCCAGCGGGTCGCGCACACCATCGCCCACGAGCCGATCAGCGCAGAAGTGCTCGAGTTGCGGTATCTGCACCTGCTCAGCCCGCGCTACAACCGGGTGGGTACCACCTGGCAGAAGTACGCATACATCCGCCTCACCACCGATGAGCAATGGCCTCGTTTGGTCGTCGCCAACAAGCCCCCCGCCACCGGCGTGCACCTCGGGCCGTTGTCGTCACGGGCTGTCGCCGCGAGCGTGATCGAGGCCGTGCAGTCCGCACTGCCGATCCGTCGCTGCAACACGCGCATCGGCCGCAACTTCAGAGCCGCCGAGGGCGCCACCCCGTGCACCGGCGCCCGACTCGGAGTCGCCATGTGCCCGTGCAGTGGCAGCGCCGACGAAGCTGCGTACTGGCGCGTCGTCGGCCAGGTGGTGGCCGCGCTCACCACGTCACCACAGTTGGTGCTCGACCCGCTGTGGCGCAAGGTCGCTGCGCTGTCGCACGAGCGTCGGTTCGAGGAGGCGGCAACGATGCGCGACCGGGCGAACACCTTTGGGTCGGCCATCACCCGCCAACGGCTGATGGACCAACTTCGCGCTGCCGGCGAGGCCCAGGTACAGGTGCACGACACCGTGCTGCACCTGCGCGACGGGTTACTCGTCAGCGCGCACGCAACCGATCAGCTGCCCACCGGCCTCGAGCTCCCTCCGCCCGAGACGGTTGCCTACCCGGCACCGTTGCCCCGCAACGCTGCCGACGAGGTGTTGTGTCTCGCCCGCGCGATCGAACGCGCCAGCTACCACGCACGACTGTTGTCGTGCAGTGGGGAATGGTCGTGGCCGACGGTGCCGGTACGCGAGGTCACGCGACTCTGCGACGCCGCCTGATGTGACGCCGCCTGATCGACTGCAGCGAATCGGCCGCTCAACCTGCTTCGATCGTCGCCCCGCCGTGATCGATCCGCAGGATCTTCGTGTGCCCGTCGGCGGGCAGCGCTGCTGCGAGATCCTCCGCCTCATCGACCGCACACATCACCGCCACAGTGGGCCCGGACCCGCTGAGCCATGCGGCCCATGCCCCAGCCTCCAGAGCCGCTTGCAACGCGGCACGTGACGGGCCGGCGGCAGCGAAACGACGATCTTGATGCAGCCGGTCCTCCGTGGCGATGCGCAACGTATGCACATCGCCGGCCGCCAGTGCCGCCACCAAGAGCGCAGTTCGTCCGAGGTTGAACACGACATCCTCGAGCGGTACCTGCGCGGGCAGTTTCGCCCGCGACTCGTCCGTGCTCGTGAGAAATGACGGCACCCACATCACCATCGCCGGGTCGAACGACAGGCGGATCTGCACCGCGCGACCGCCGGCCGTGGCGACAATGCCGCCGAACAGGGATGCCGCAACATTGTCGGCGTGCCCTTCGAGTTCGGACGCCACGCACAGCAGTTCGGTGCGCGCCGCCTCCAGTAACTCAGGCGAGTCGCCGTGGCGCTGTGCGTGTGCAGCCACCAACCCACCAACGCGTACCGCTCCGCTGAACCCCATGCCACGGCCCACCGGAATCGGTGAACGCACCCACAGGTCTCCCTCGCCGCCCATCCGCCGGAACGCGATCATTGCCGGGTGGTGCTCATCGGCCACGTGGGCGCTGTCGTCGCTCGGGGCACCCACGCCGACCTCTGCGTACAGCGAGAGCGCCATACCCAAGGTGTCGAACCCAGGCCCGAGGTTGGCCGACGAAGCCGGCACGCGGGCGATCATCGTCGATCGATTCGCATCAATGTCCGAACTCTTCTGCGGCCTGCTGCGAGACGGTGACCCAACGCTCCAGCGTGGCTGCTGCCGACCCGGAATCGATCGACTCGATCGCTCGCGCCAACCCCTCCTCCATCGTCTCGGCAACACCGGCGACGATCAGTGCTGCTGCTGCGTTGAGCACGACGATGTTGCGGTGCGCACCGTGGTTGCCGGCGAGCACATCGCGCACGACCTGCGCGTTCACGTCCGGTGTGCCGCCCACCAGTTCGTCGAGGATCGCCGGGGCCAGGCCCAGGTCGACCGCGTCGACGGTGAAGGTACGCACCGAGTCGTCATCGAGGGCGAGCACCGTGGACGGGCCAGTGGTGGTGAGTTCGTCGAGGCCACTGCCGTGCACCACCCACGCGCGATGTGAACCATGCAGCCGCAGCGAGGCGAGCATCCGCTCGGCCATACCTGGGTTGGCAACGCCGATCAGCTGCCGCTTCACACGACCCGGGTTGGCCATCGGGCCGAGCAGGTTGAACACCGTGGGAATGCCGATCTCACGACGGCTGGGTGCAGCGAAGCGGAACGCCGGGTGGTAGCGCGGGGCGAGGCAGAAACCGATACCCACGTCTTCCACGCAGCGCAGCACACCCTCCGGGCCGAGTTCGATGGCGACACCCAATGCCTCCAACACATCGGCCGTGCCGCACTGCGAACTGGAGGCACGCGCGCCGTGTTTGCACACGGGTACCCCAGCTCCTGCGGTGACGATGGCCGCCATCGTGCTGACGTTGATGCTGTGGCTGCGATCGCCACCTGTCCCGACGATGTCGACGGCGCGTGCCTGCAGGTCGGCAGGAAGCGGCACCAACGTGGCTGCGGCCAGCACCGCGTCGAGCAGTCCGGAGAGTTCCTCGGGTGTCTCACCTTTGGCCCGCAGCGCGACCACGAAGCCGATCAACTGTGCTGCAGTGGCCTCGCCAGCGAGGATCGTGGCCATCGCCGCGCGAGCATGGGCTGCGGGCAGGTCATGCTTGTCCAGCAACTCCGTGAGGAGCGCGGGCCAGCCGCCTAGTTCATCGAGTCCACTCATGGAGTCAGACTAGGCAGTCGGATGGGTCGCGGCGAAGGGCTTATGCGCTACGCCGACGTTGGCGGATGAGGCGACGGCGCTCGCGTTCTGTGGCGCCACCCCACACACCGGCCTTCTCGCGCACTTGCAGCGAGTATTCGAGACAGGCCACACGGACACCGCAGTCCGCGCACACCGACTTGGCCTCCATACCGTCATCGTCGTCATCCGGGTAAAAGATGCTGGGCTCAAGGCCCCTGCATGCTCCGAGTTGACGCCAATTGATCTCTTTGGCCGACACGAGATTGACCCCCATCACCGTCGCGACCGGGCGATCCCCCGGCGCATCCCGAATCTAGGGCGACGCGCAAGTGCTTGTGAAGGGGCAATTCGAGTCTTTTTCGCGCGCCCCGCGCGCCGCAGCACCCACGATCAGGCGGCAATCAGCCCTGCAGGTCGGCTTGCAACTGTGTAAGCGTGAACGCAGACAGTTCTGCTGATTCCAGATATGCCGGGTGCGTGATCTCCAGCACAGCACCGTCGGCCATCGCCGCAACCTGGGCCGGTGTGAACTCAAACGTCACGTAGTGCACTGCAGCGGTGATGTGCTCGCGGGTGAGTTGGCTGGCGTGCTGCGGGTCGACGACGCATTTGACGACATCGCCATTCGGCAGGCGGAACTGCACCAACTGCTCAACACCCACCAGTTTCGGCAACCACTCGCGCATCTCCTCGTCGGAGGTCAACTCGATGAACATCGTGGCGCACAACTGCCCAGCTTCGGGCACCATCGGGTTGTAGACGTTGAGTTCTTCCTGGATGCCTTCATCGGTGAAGATCCGCTCGGCACGAGCCATCTCCTGCACCTGGAACCGGATCGTGTCACGGTTCTCGAACAGCAAGGTGACGACGGTGCCCACGTGCACACGCCGTCGGCGCTTCAACTCGATGACGTGCGCACGGAAGTCGTCGCGTTCGCGCTCATAGGCGCGCGTTTCGGCGATGTCGCCCAACGTCAGCTTGCGCGACGATGAGGCAGGAACGGTTTGGGTACTCACCGTTGTTCTCCTTCTTCGGGAATGCCATAGGCGCGGGCAATGAGTTGCAGCGGGTGCAACGGCACCTCACCTGTCTGCTCGGTGATCGCGGTGTTGGCCAGATGACAATCGCCAGCGACAACATCGCCGGCAGCTCGTTTGAGTTCGTCGGCGAGCTTGCGAGCCATCGGGATGCTGAGCTCGGCGTTCTCCGCGCGCAACCCCCACATACCGTCGATCCCGCTGCACTGCTGCACCAGCTTCACCTTGGCTCCGGTGAGCTTGATCAGGTCGCGGCTCTTGAGGCCGATGTTCTGGGCCTTGAGGTGACATGGCGTGTGGTAGGCCACAGTCTCGGGCACAAAGCCGTTGAACTCGGTGTCCAGCGATGTGCCGTCGGCTTTGTGGAGTCGCATCAGGTATTCCGCTGCGTCGTACGTGTGCTCCGCCACCAGTCGGGCCTCGTCGGTGCCGACGTAGACGATGTAGTCCTTCTTCAGCACATAGCCGCACGTGGGCTGTGGCACGACGATGTCGTTGCCCTTGCGCACCGAACGGGCGAGGTCCTTGACGTTCTTCTCGGCGATCTTGGTGAACGCCTTCAGGTCGCCGCTGTGCAAATACGGAGCGCCGCAACACGCAGTGGTGTCGGCCAGCGTGCACTCCACCCCGTTGCGTTCGTAGACCTTGACCATGTCGTGGCCGATACCCGGCGCCTGATATTCGACGAGACAGGAGGGAAAGATCGCAACCTTTCCCTGTCGCTTGGTGATCCGCAACTTGGGCCGGTTCTTGAACCAGGTGGTGAACCGTTGCCGGGCGTACGGCGGCAGCATGCGGACGGACGAGACACCAGTGGTGACCTCCATCGCCTTGCGCACGAGCGAACCCGGCTTGGCGCCGACCATCTTGTTGGCCAGCGGGGCGGCCAGCGTGGCGGCCTTGCCCAGCAGATCGGTGTGGCCCATGACCGTGTCAGTGGCCTTCTGACGCAGGCTCACCTGGTCGTTGGCGTGGCGCATCGCGTCGGCACGCAGCATCAATCGCGGGAAGTCGAGCGCCCACTCATGCAGGTCTGGGATGTACGGGCAGTTGACGTAGCAGAGCTTGCATTGGAAGCACTCGTCGATGACCTGATCCTGCTGCGCCGGGGTGAGACGGCCGGCGTCCTGATCGTCGTGACGATCGATCATCTCGAACAACGTGGGGAACGAGGTGCAGAACTTGAAGCACAGTCGGCATCCATGACACAGGTCGTAGACGCGGGTGAGTTCGTTGCGGACGTCGGCTTCGTCGAGGTACTGGGGATGCTTGGGGTCGTAGATCGTTGTCATGCCATGTCCGAGCGCTGGGAAGGGGATGGAACATGTTCGGGTGGCTGGAGGGGGACGCCGGAGCGTCCCCCTCCACCCGAGTAGGTCAGAGGGCTTCGAGGGCGTCGAGGCCCTGCTGGAAGCGGCCGGCGTGGCTCTTCTCAGCGCGGGCGAGCGTCTCGAACCATTCGGCGATCTCAGTGAGACCTTCGTCGCGAGCGGTCTTGGCGAAGCCCGGGTACATCTGCGTGTACTCGTAGGTCTCGCCAGCGATCGCGGCCTTGAAGTTGGCCTCGGTCTCGCCGATGGGCTCGCCGGTGGCCGGATCGCCAACCTGGGCGAGGAACTCGAGGTGACCGTGCGCGTGGCCGGTCTCGCCTTCGGCGACCGAGCGGAACAGCATGGCTGCGTCGGGGTAGCCCTCGATGTCAGCCTTCTGGGCGAACCACAGGTAACGGCGGTTCGCTTGGCTCTCGCCGGCGAAGCAATCCTTCAGGTTCTCGTGGGTCTTGGTACCGCTGAGGCTCATTGACGTAACTCCTTGTTCTCTTTTGGTTGTGCTGGAGATGTAGTGGGTGAACTGACGGAGTGTCAGCCGACTTGGCAGTCGGCGCAGACACCGTCGAACACAATGTTCGCGCGTTCGGCGACGAACCCGACAGGGCCGCGCATCGCGAGGTCCTGTACCCGGTCGACATAGACGTCGTGCAACTCGCCGCAAGTGCGGCAACGGGCGTGGTGATGGTCGTCCACGTTGGGGTCGAAGCGCGTCGACCCGGATGACGGGTGGAGTACCTGCAACTCACCCAACGCGGCGAGGTCGTTGAGGGTCTGGTACACGGTGCGCAACGAGATACCTGGCATCAGTTCGCTGGCCTGAGCGAACAGGGCCTCCGCCGTCGGGTGCGTCATGTTGCCGTACAGCAGACGGAACAGCAGTTGCCGTTGCGGCGTGACCTTCAGCCCTCGGGAACGGAAGTCGCTGGTGAGTTCGACGGGCGTGCGCACGTCCAACACCATAGCCGCACATCATGCTGATCTGCATTATGTGCGAATTAACACGAGATGAACAGCAATGCTGCGCTGAATGGCCACCGCACCGATCTCCCTAGGATGAACCCGATGTCCGACTCAGTAACCGTGTCAGGTAACCAACCGTTCCGCCGCGGGCCAATGCTGCAGCGACTCGAGCAAGAGACGTTCGACGTGCTGATCATCGGCGGCGGTATCACTGGCGCCGGCGTCGCACTCGACGCCACCACCCGCGGCCTGCGCACGGCACTCATCGAGCGCGACGACTTCGCCTCGGGTACATCGTCGAAGAGTTCGAAGCTGGTGCACGGTGGCTTGCGCTATCTGCAGCAGGGTGAGGTCAACCTCGTCTATCAAGCACTGCACGAACGTCGTCGGTTGCGCCGCAACGCACCGCACCTGGTGAAGGTGCTGCCGTTCATGATCCCGATCCTCACCAAGAACGGTGTGGTGTCGCGCAAGATCGCCCGGGCCATGGGGTCGGCAATGTGGATGTACGACATCACCGGTGGATGGCGCATCGGCAAGGTCCACAAGCGACTGCGCAAGGACGCCGCGTTCGCGCACCTGCCCACCATGCCCAAGGAGCGGCTCGCCTCGGCGTACCTCTACTACGACGCCGCTGCCGACGACGCCCGCTTGGTCCTGAACGTGTTGCGTACCGCTGCTGTGAACGGCGCCGTGGTGGCGAACGGATGCTCAATCGTCGAACTGCAGAAGGACACACACGGAGCGATCACCGGCGCCGTCGTGGAAGCCGACGGACGGCGTTTCACGGTCAACGCCAAGGTGGTGGTCAACGCAGCAGGTGTGTGGGCCGATGATGTGCGCGCGCTCGCCGAGGACCACCATCCGGACTCCATTCGCCCGGCCAAGGGCGTCCACATCACGATTCCATGGGAGAAGGTGCGCAACGACATCGCGGTCGTCATCCCAGTACCCAAGGACCGCCGCAGTCTGTTCGTGGTGCCATGGGACGAACTGCCGGACGGCACGTTCCGCCACTGCTACATCGGTACCACCGACACCGATTACCAGGGGACGCTGCTCGACCCGCCATGCACGAAGAACGACATCGACTATGTGCTCGCAGCGCTGAACGCAACGGTCAACACCAACGTCACGGCCGATGACATCACCGGTGTGTGGGCCGGGTTGCGGCCACTGGTGAAGGCGGCGTCGTCGGGACGCACCGCCGACCTTTCACGTCACCACAAGGTCGACCACCACGGCAACGGTGTCATCACCATCACCGGCGGCAAGCTCACGACGTATCGCGAGATGGCTGAGGACACCGTCGACGCAGTGCTGCACCGCCTCGACCGCAAGGCGCGCTGCCGCACACGCAACCTGCCGCTACTCGGCGCAGCTGGCTTCCGCGAGCCCAAGCCCGGCGCACCAGACACGCACCTCGCGAACCGCTTCGGCACGCTGGCCAACGAGGTGCGCTCGCTGATTGCCGTCGACCCCAGCTTGGGTGAACCACTCGTACCCGGGTTGCCGTACCTGCGTGCTGAAGCCGTGTACGCCGTGCGCAACGAGATGGCGTTGTCGCTCGACGATGTGTTGACGCGACGCACTCGGGCGCGCATCTTCGACCGCGGCGCATCGCTGGCCGCGGCCCCGGCAGTCGCGGCCCTGTTGGCTGCAGAACTCGGGTGGGACACGGCGCGCACCGCCGAACAGTTGGCGAGCTTCACGGCGCAGTGCGCGGCCGAGACGATGGCCGCACTCACGCCCGAGCAACACGAGTCGGAACCCGTATGACCGAGCCCACCGCCCCTATCGAACTCACCGGCACGGCCGCCCGCTTCGGCGGCGCAGTCACCCTGCCATCCGGGTTCGCCGACACCCTTGCTGCGGTGTGCCCGTGCAGCACCGACGAGCGCACCACCGCCGAGGCCAGCCGCGACTGGTGGCCACTCGCGCTCCACTGGTCGCTCGCCGGCGAGGTGCCCCAACGAGCGGCCGTCGTGGCTCGCCCTGTCACCACCGAACAGGTCGCAGCGGTCGTGTCGCTGTGCAACGAGGCGGGGGTACCCGTCACCGCTGCCGGTGGACGCAGCGGCGTGGTCGGCGGCTCGGTGCCGGTGTTCGGCGGAGTGGTGCTCAACACCACCGGCCTCGACGGCATCGTGTCGGTCGACGCACTCTCTGGTCTGGTGGAGGTGTGGTCGGGCACGTTCGGCCCCGAACTCGAGCAGGAACTCCGCCGCGATCACGCACTCACCATCGGGCACTTCCCGCAGAGCTTCGACCTGGCCACTGTCGGCGGCTGGGTGGCGTGTCGGGGCGCAGGCCAGTACTCCACCCGCTACGGCAAGATCGAAGACATGGTGGCCGGCCTGGAGGTCGTGCTGGCCGATGGCACCATCGTGCGCACCGGCGGTTTCCCGGCGGCGGCACAAGGCCCCGATCTCACACAGCTGTTCGTGGGCAGCGAGGGCACACTGGGCGTCGTCACCAAAGTGCTCCTGCGAGCGCACCCCGTGCCGGCTGTCGAACAACGGGCGGCCTATTCGTTCACCACCTTCGAGGCCGGTATCGAGGCCTGTCGGCGCATTCTGCGGCGTGGCGCCACACCAGCGGTGCTGAGGCTGTACGACAGGATCGAGACCCAACGCGGCCAGGAAGGCGACGGCAGCAACTGTGCGCTGCTGGTGCTGGACGAGGGCGATCAGCGGATCGTCGACGCGACGATGAGCATCGTCGCCGAGGAGTGTGCGCACGCCACTCCCCTGCCGGTGCAGCTCGTTGAGAAATGGATGCAGCACCGCAACGACACCAGCGCGCTGCAGGGTCTCACCCGCGCCGGATTGGTCGTCGACACGTTGGAGATCGCCGCTCCGTGGTCGGCTCTACCCGATGTGTTTCGCAGCGCCACGGCAGCGCTCCTCGCGGTGCCACATGCACGTGCGGCCAGCTGCCACCTCTCGCACAGCTACCTCGATGGCGCCTGCCTGTATTTCACGTTCGCCGCGACACCTCCACCCGAGGCTGTCGAGAGCACCTACGTGGCGATGTGGGACGCTGGCCAGCGAGCAGTGCTGGAGCACGGAGGCAACCTTTCGCACCACCACGGCGTCGGACTGAACCGCGGTCGGTTTGCCGCCGAAGCACTCGGCAGCGCCTTCACCGTGCTGCAGTCAGTGCGGAACGCGCTCGATCCCAAGGGTGTGTTGAACCCGGGCAAACTGGGATTGCCGTCATCGTTCGGAAAGGTGCAGTGGCCATGAGCGCACTCGATCACAAGGCGCTCCGGCAAGGGGCCCTGGTGTCGCTGATCTTCGCCGTGCCCTTCGCTGTCGGCTCAGCGCTGATGGGTGCGCACGACAAGCACTCGCCCTGGACATCGGTGCTGTGGCTGGGCGCGCTCGCTGGGTTCACACTGGGCGCCGGCATCGCCTCCTGGGTTCAGGAGAACGGGTATCCGCTCGTACACGGTCTGTTCTGCGCCGGCGGCACGTATCTCGCAACGCAGGGCACGTTCACGACCATCCGCCTCGTGCGCGGTGCCTCGGTGAGTTGGCTCGGCATCTTCTTCACGTTCACCACCGTCATCTTCGCCGGACTCATCGGCGGCGGGTTGGGCAGCGTGCTCCGCAAGCGCGGCCTTGTGCCCGGTATGCGCGGCACGGCACTGACGTCCAGGACCGACCAGTCATGAGCGTGCTCGTCGTCGATGTCGGTACATCCGGACTGCGCGCCGCGGTCGTCACACCGGACGGTGAGGTCGCCGCACTGCACTACCGCGCCTTCCCGCCCAGCTCGCCGTTTCCGGGCATGGTCGAGTTCGACGCACCCGGTATGGCCGCTGCCGTCCTGGAGGTCGCCCACGCGGCGCTTGCGCAGAGCGGGCCGGTCGTGGCCGTGGGTATCACCGCCCAGCGGGCCAGCACCATCGTGTGGGATCGCGCCACAGGCGAACCGGTCGGACCAGGTATCGGCTGGCAAGACCTGCGCACAGTTTTCGACTGCATCACGGTGAAGGCCGAGCATGGGTTGCATCTCGCGCCGAACCAATCGGCCACCAAGGTGGCGTGGCTGCTGAACACGTTCGACCCTGGTCGCGAGCGCGACCTGTGTTTCGGCACGG
Organism: uncultured Acidimicrobiaceae bacterium; assembly: GCA_903919215.1. GTDB lineage: Bacteria > Actinomycetota > Acidimicrobiia > Acidimicrobiales > Ilumatobacteraceae > UBA668. Next base: position 2,822 of record CAIXHI010000032.1, on the reverse strand, counting down.
TCGATTCGTGGGTGGCCTGGGGGCTCAGCCGCGGCGAGCTCCATGTCACCGACCACTCGAACGCTGCCGTCACCGGTCTGCTGAAGCCCGACGCGTCGGGCTGGTCGTCCAGCGCGTGCGCCGCGTTGAACATCCCCGAGCGAATGTTGCCCCGACTGGTCGACACCTCGGGTGTGTTCGGAACCGCCCACGCGCTGCCGGGCGCTCCCCCGTTGGCGTCGCTCGTCGGCGACCAGCAGGGCAGCCTCATCGGCCAGAGCTGTGTGCATCCTGGGATGGCGAAGATCACCTTCGGCACCGGCGGCATGCTCGACATGTGCACCGACGCTGCCGCACCCACCACCGGCAACCGCACCCCCGAGGGCATCTTCCCGATCGTGGCGTGGAGCCGCGATGGCCGCTGCACGTGGGGTGTCGAGGCGATCATGCTGTCGGCAGGAACCAACGTGGAATGGCTGGTGCAGGATCTCGGCATCCTCGCGAGTCCGGCGGAAAGCCACGATGTGGCGGCGCAGTGCGCGACGACGGACGGCGTGATGTACGTGCCGGCACTCATGGGTCTGGGCACCCCGCACTGGGACTACGGCGCACGCGGCACGCTGCTGGGCCTCACGCGCGGCACCGGGCGAGCGCAGATCACCCGTGCAGTGCTCGAGGGTGTCGCCCACCGAGGTGCCGATCTGGTGGATGCTGCCGAAGCCGGCAGCGGCCATTCTGTGCCGTTGTTGCGTGTCGATGGCGGTATGAGCGTGAACCCGACGTTCGTCCAGGCACTCGCCGACGCGAGCGGCAAGCCGGTCGAGGTGTCGCGCCACACCGAAGCCACCACCATCGGTGCCGCCTACCTCGCCGGCCTGGCGGTCGGTGTGTGGGGCTCGCTCGACGACATTGCTCAGGCCTGGCAGCCGCGTCATGTGGTCACCCCGGGAGCCCGACTCGACCGAGATCGGTGGGCCGAAGCGGTCGAGCGATCACGGCGTTGGATACCCGACCTGTCGGCTCTGGACTTCTAGAGTTGCTCTGCTTGCCTCCGGCCGGGAATGCTGTTGGGCGATCGTTTCGAAAGGATGAGTCCGAGTGGATATCGAAGTGACCGAGATCGGCCATGAGGCCGCGCCCCATCGAGTGGGACGCCGCGCCCTGCTCGGTGCCGGTGTCAGTGGTGCTGCCCTGTCCCTGCTGCCGCTGATGAGCGGTCGGGCCAGCGCGTCCACCACCACCACACCAGGCGAGAGCACCAGCACCGCAGCCGCCACCACCAGCACCACTGCGCCACCGAAGCGACCGACCGACGCCGATGTGGCGTTGCTCGACTTCGCGCAGCAGCTCGAGCTCACCGCTCGTGCGCTGTACGACAAGGCACTCGCCGCCAAGTGGTCCGCCAATCAGGCGGTTGTGGTCACCACAATCCGTGAAGCACACGAGGCCTACGCCCAGTCGCTGTCAGGCCTGTTGGGTCGCAAAGCGTCCGGCACCGCCAACGAGACCCTGCTGCGCCAGTTCGCCACGGCGTGGGCCGGCACCCCCGACAAGTTGCTCGCTGCGGCCTACGACTTCGAGTCCGCGGCCGTTGCCACGTATGGCGAGATGCTCGGCAAGCTGCAGGGCACTGATGCCGCACAGCTGATCGCATCGATCCAGATCGCCGAAGCACGCCACGGTACGGTGCTCGCCGATCTGGCCGGTTCCAGTGACGAGAGTGAATTGCTCGTCGACACCGAAGCCGCTTCGCTGTTGGGTCAGGGCTGAACGAGATGGGCAACGAGATGAATCAGACGGAAGCGAACCAGACCAGCCAGCCGATGGGCCGTCGTGGCCTGTTCCGCCTCGGCAGCATGACCATCGGTGGCGCAGCACTGCTCGCCGCCTGCCGCAAGACCGAAGCTGGCACGCTGGGCCGCGTGGGCGAAGGCCCCACCACCCCCGTACTCGCCGACCCGATCGTCGACAACGGCGTGCTGCTGCGCACCCTTGCCGGTGTCGAACTGTCGATCGTGAACGCCTACCAGCGCATGCTCGACGAGAAGTTGCTGCAGGGAACGAGTTCCACCTTCCCGGCGATCGGCGACCTCACTGCGCTCGTCACCACCTTCCAGCAGCACCACGTGAAGGCAGCCGCGACATACAACGGTCTGGTCACCGATGAGGGTGCCGAGTCGTGGGACTGCGGCAATACGCACCTCGATGCGGCCTATCTGTCACCGATCTTCGATCGGGTGCTCCTCGGCGTCGAGGCCACCGACAACGCGAAGGCCATTGCTCCCAGCGACGACATCGTGCGCGACATGGTGAACCTGGTGTTCGCACTCGAGGCGTTGTCGGCCGAGTCCGCTCAGGCACTCGTCCCGCAGGTCACGTTGGCCACGATTCGAGCAGCAGCGATGTCCATCGGTGTGCGCTCGGCCCGCCAGGCATCGCTGACGGCGCTGCGCATCAACCCGTCCGGCTACGTGTCGGCCGCCGACGCCGCCAACGCCCAGCCCGGGGTCACCACCCCGACGGCGGCTCCTGCTGCCGCACCGGCCGCCGGTGACGGCCCGCCGCTGACCGAGATCCCGCTGCCTGTCGCGATCGCATCGCATTTCGGTGAACTCTCGCCGGTCATCTACGTCGGCGGTAACGGTGACGAGAACGGTGTGCGTCTGAAGCTCAACTTCGAGACGCCCAGCCTCAACTCGTTCGCCTACCCGTACAACGCCTGCGCCAAGGGCTGATCGTTCGGCCCTGCCAGATCCACACGGCCGATCCATACGGCCGATCCTGCATCGCGAATCCGCACGTACACTTGCCGACGGTGAGTCGGCCGGGTGGCCGCGGCGTGG
>CAIXHI010000031.1 GCA_903919215.1 uncultured Acidimicrobiaceae bacterium | reverse complement strand
CCACGCCCACCTGCGCACGCAACTTCTTCACCCGGTCGCGCAGCTGCAGCGGACGCCACCACTCGAACTCCATCACCGCCTGGTACGACCCGAGGCCGGCGAACGGGTCGCCGCGCAGGATCGCCTTGATCTCGGGCGGTACCGGCCGCGGCGAGGCATCCTCGCCCATCGTGTAGAGAAACGTCGGCGGGTTGATCAGCCCACCCCAGCGGGTGCCGGCCGCGTACTCCTCATCGCAGTACAGCGGGTTGTCGTCGCCGTAGCCGAACGCGAAGTGCCGCAGGCCGTCGATGGACACCTCGAAGTTGTGCGGTGCCATCGGCATCGCCTGTGCGATTCCGTTCCGCAGCCGGGAACGCTCGAAGGCTTCGTCGGTGAGGCGGCCGTAGTTCGGGTCGGAGACATCAGTCATCCCACCAGAGTATGCGCGGGGCGCCGTTGGCTAGGTTGGACACATGAGCACCCTGCACTGGAACGACAGCCGCATCGAGATCCATAAGGTGGTGGTGGGCCCGTACGCCAACAACGTCTTCGTGCTGCGCTGCAAGGAAACCGGCGACGCAGTGCTCCTGGACGCGGCGAACGAGCACGAACAACTCCTGCAGTTGTGCACTCGGCTCGGCGTGCGGCGCGTCTTGGAAACGCACGGCCACTTCGACCACATCCAGGCGGTGCCCGCGATCCGCGAGGCCGGCTACGAGGTGGGTGTCAGCAGCCTCGATGCGCCGATGTTGAAAGAGGTCGGCTACGACGTGTTCATCGACGATGCCGAGGTGATCGAAGTCGGCCGCCTGCGGCTGCACGCGATCCACAACCCGGGCCACACCCCCGGCTCGATCAGCTTCCGCGTGGAGGGTGCCCCGATCCTGTTCTCGGGCGACACGCTGTTCCCCGGCGGCCCCGGCAACACGGGCTACGAGGGCGGCAGCTTCGAGACGATCATCCACTCGCTCGACACCAAGTTGTTCACCCTGCCAGCCGACACGTTGGTGTTGCCCGGGCACGGCGACGACACCACGATCGGCAACGAGCGGCCGCACCTACAGGAATGGGTGGAGCGCGGCTGGTGAACATGGGCGGCATGGTGCCGGCCGCACTCCCGCAGTGCCGCGAGACCGAACTCATCCGCGCGGACGGCCGACCGCAGCCTGCGTTCCGCGACCAACTCCGCCGTATCCACTCTTGGCGCAATGCCTGGACGGTGCTGTTCCTCTATATGCAGACGGCGGCGGTGATCTGGGCCACGGTGGTGTTCGCACCCTGGGTCTGGCCGATCACGTTCCTGTTGATGGGGCGCACGTTCGCGCAGTACCTGTCGCTGATGCATGAGGCCGCTCACCGCCTGTTGTTCGCCAACAAGCGGGCCAACGACTTCACCGGCCGCTGGTTACTGGGGTTCCCCAGTTGGACGAACACTGACGGGTACCGCCGCGTGCACGCCGCGCACCACCGCGAGGAGTTCGGCCCCGACGAACCCGACCTCGCGTTGTACCGCGACTACCCGATCACGCCGGCCAGCTTCCGCCGCAAACTGATGCGCGATGCCACCGGCCGCACGGGACTGAAGCTGATGGCACAGTTCTTCGCCGGCGCCAAGAGCCCACTGCCGATCGTGCGCCACACATTCTGGAAGATCATCGCGGTGCAAGTGACGCTGCTCGCAGCGGCCATCGCCAGTGGCCAGTGGTGGCTGTACCCGTGCTTCTGGCTGGCGCCGTACCTCACCGTCTGGCGGGTGATCAACCGCCTGCGTTCGGTCGCCGAACACGGTGGGATGGGCGCCTCACCTGACCGACGCAACACCACCCATGCGGTGCGCCAGCACCTCTGCGCGCGGTTCCTGCTCGTGCCCTACCGCATCGGCCTGCACCTCCCACACCACGTCGACGCCGGGGTGCCATTCCGCAGCCTGCCAACCCTGGACCGTGCCCTCCGGGACGCCGGATACCTCGACGACTCGTTCGAACACCCCAGCTATCCAGCGATATGGAAAGCGCTCCAGGGGTTTCCACTACGGCCATAGGGGAAATACACTGGGGGCCGTGACCAGTCCTGAGCTCTTCCGCATCGCCGACCTGCATGCCCGGCCCGTCAGCGACGAAGGCGACGCCAACGACATCCTCCGCGGGCTGTCGCTCACGGTCGCCGAGGGCGAGGTGCACGCGATCATGGGGCCCAACGGCTCGGGCAAGAGCACCCTGGCCAGCACGTTGTTGGCCTCGCCGGAGTACGAAGTGACATCTGGGCAGCTGTTCTTCCAGGGCGACGACATCACCGACTGGCCCACCAACGTGCGCGCCAAGGCCGGTATGTTCCTCGCCTTCCAGTACCCGCAGGAGATCCCCGGCGTCTCGGTCATCCAGTTCCTACGTCAGGCGCTGTCGGCCCGCAAAGGACTCGACCTCAGTGTGCTCGAGCTGCGCCTGGCCACGATGGACTGGATGAAGCGTCTCGGCATGGACAGCTCGTTCGTCGACCGCTACCTCAACGAGGGTTTCAGCGGCGGCGAGAAGAAGCGCAACGAGATCATGCAAATGGCGATCCTCGAACCCGAGTTAGCGATCCTCGACGAGACCGACAGCGGCCTCGACATCGACGCCCTGCGCATCGTCGCCAAGGGGATTCGCGAGATCCGCGTCGACCGCCCCAAGATGGGCGTCGTGTTGATCACCCACTACCAGCGTCTGCTCGACGAGGTACGCCCCGACCACGTGCACATCATGGTCGAGGGACGCATCGTCGCCAGCGGTGGCATGGAACTGGCGGCCACCCTGGAACGCGAAGGATACGAATCCTTCCGATGAGCTCGACTGCGCTCGACACGGCTGCGCTCAAGCAGCAGTTCCCGCTGTTACAGCGCGAGATCAACGGCACGCGCTTGGTGTATCTCGACTCGGCGAACACATCGCAGAAGCCGGCCGTCGTGATCGACACGATGACCAACTTCCTGCGCAACTCGTACGCCCCGATCAACCGCAGCGCGTACCAGTTGGCCGCCGAGGCCACCGACGCCTACGAAGGTGCCCGCACCAAGGTGCAGCAGTTCATCAACGCCCGCCGCGCGCACGAGGTCGTGTTCACCAAGAACGCCACCGAGGCACTGAACCTGGTGGCGCACTCGTGGGGTCGCGCCAACCTGCAGGCCGGCGACGTCGTGGTGCTCACACACATGGAGCACCACGCCAACATCGTGCCTTGGCACATGCTGGTCGCCGAGCGCGGCATCGTGCTGCGCTGGGTACCGCTCACCGCCGACGGCCAACTCGACCTCACCACCCTTGCGCAGTTGCTCGATGGGGCGAAGGTGTTCAGCTTCACGGCAATGAGCAACGTGCTCGGCACCATCACGCCGGTGCAGCAACTGTGCGCCGCAGCCCACGCCGCCGGTGCACTGGCGATCGTCGACGGCTGCCAGTACGTGCCGCACAACGTCACCGACGTGCAGGCATGGGGCGCCGACTTCATGGCCTTCAGCAGCCACAAGATGTGCGGCCCGTCCGGTGTCGGCGTGCTGTACGGCCGCGAGGCCCTGCTGGAGGCGATGCCCCCGTTCCTCGGCGGCGGCAACATGATCGCCGACGTACGCCTCGACGGCTTCACCACTGCTGAACTGCCCGCCAAGTTCGAGGCCGGCACTCCCCCGATCACCGAGGTCGTCGGCCTGGGAGCGGCGGTCGACTTTCTGATCGGCCTCGGCATGGCGAATGTCCGCCAGCACGAGATCGAGGTCGCCGGCTACGCGCTGCGCACGCTGACATCGCGCTTCGGCGACGACATCACCCTGCACGGCCCCACCGACACCTCGGTGCGCGGTGCCACGTTCAGCCTTGCTTTTCGCGGGATTCACCCGCACGATCTCAGCCAGGTGCTCGACCAGACGAACGTCTGCGTGCGCGCCGGGCATCACTGTGCGAAGCCGTTGATGCGCCTGATGGGCGTCGCTGCGACCGCACGCGCGAGTTTCTATCTTTACAACGACACCGACGATGTCGATGCGCTGGCAGACGCCCTCGACGGCGCCAGCGCTATCTTCGGGTTCTGACACGGCGAGGAGGCCACGATGGCTGGTTTGGAAGACCTGTACCGAGAGATCATCCTCGATCACCACCGCAACCCGCGCAACCGCGGCGAGTTGCCACCGCCAGCGCCTCACGCAGTCGGCCACAACCCTCTGTGCGGCGACGAGATCGAGGTCTACCTGCAGGTCGAGGACGGTCGCGTCACTGACATCAAGGTCGGCGGTCAAGGCTGCAGCATCTCGCAGAGCAGCGCGTCGATGATGAGCCAGGCGATCAAGGGCAAGCCAGTCGCCGACGTGCAGGCACTCGTCCGCCGGTTCAAGGGGATGATGAGCATCCCCGATGCTGATGGCAACGAGATCGAGCCCGATCCCGAAGTGAAGTTGGGCGACCTCGAAGCACTGCAGGGTGTGGTGAAGTACCCGGTGCGCATCAAGTGCGCAATCCTCGGTTGGAACACGCTGTTGGAAGCGCTGGAACAAGTGTGAGTGCTCCGCGCAAGATCATCATCGACACCGACCCGGGCATCGATGATGCGATGGCGATCTTCTACGCGCTGGCCTCACCCGAGCTCGACGTCATCGGCCTCACCACCGTGTTCGGCAATGCGCACGTCGACGTGTGCACCGCGAACGCGATCCGCATCCTCGATATCGCTGGTCGCGCCGACATCCCAGTCGCCGAGGGCGCTGCCCGGCCGTTGGCCATGGCCTACCGCGGGCCGGCCGATTTCGTGCACGGTGTGAATGGGCTCGCGGACATGCCGCTGGCTGCACCCTCGCGTGCGCCGCACGCGCTCGACGCAGCCCACTTCATCATCGATCAGGTGCTGGCCTGCCCGGGCGAGATCACGCTCGTACCGATTGGCCCGCTCACCAACATCGCACTGGCCATGTTGCTGCGGCCCGACCTTCCCCAACATCTCGCCGGCATGGTGATCATGGGCGGCAACGCGTTTGTCGGCGGCAACGCGTCGCCGGCCGCCGAAGCCAACATCCTCAACGACCCCGAGGCAGCCGACATCGTGTTCGGTGCCGACTGCCCGATCGTGATGTGCGGCCTTGATGTCACCGAGGCCACCGTCATGTCCAGCGAGCAGATCGCGAACATCGCCACCATCGACAACGATCGTGCTCGCCACGCGGCGGTCATCCTGCCGTACTACCGCGACTTCCATCTGTCACACGGTGGCCCCGACGGCATCCACGTGCACGACAGCACGTGCATCTCCTACCTCATCGCCCCACAGCATTACCGCAGTGTGCAACACCCCGTGCGCGTCGACACCGGCCAAGGTGTCGGCCGCGGCAAGACCTGGCCCGCCACGCGCCACGCGCTGTCCGCCACACCGTGGGCCGGCCGTCGTGCGGTCACGATCCTCACCGAGGTCGACAGCGACGCCGTCGTCGCTCTCGAGCTTGATCATCTGGCCCTCGAAAATCCGGCCCTCGAAAATCCAGCAGGGCGCTGACATGCACGAACTGTTCGACGAGATAGCCCCGACACCCGAGGGTGTATCGGCCGACGACCTGGTGCACGAACGTTCGTACGTCGTACGTGCCTACCGTAAGGACGACACCACCATGGTCGTCCGTGGCGCAGTGCGCGACCAGAAGCCACCGGGGCTGTACCTGCAGGGCGATCCCGAGCCGTTGACGGTGCACCACATGATCGTCGACCTGACGGTGACGCTGCCCACGTTGGAGATCACCGCCGCCAAGGTCGTGATGGAACACCACCCCTATCCCACGTGCCCGACCATCACGGAGCACTATGGCAAGTTGGTGGGCATGTCGATCGCACGCGGATTTACACACAAGGTGCGCGAACTGTTCGGCGGTCCGCGGGGCTGTACTCACACCAGCGCACTCCTGCAGGCGATGGGTCCGGCTGTGGTGCAAGCCACTTGGTCGATGCGCATTCTCGCCGCACGCAATGGTGCCAGTGGCGATGGCCCCGACATGAGCCTGCCCGAGGGACGAGCCCGGGCGGTCGCTCACAACCTGAACAGCTGTCATGTGTGGGACGAGGATGGCGAGTACGTGACCAACGCGCTCGCCGGTCGACCACCGGCATTTCCGATCACGGTCGGCAAACGACTGGCCAAGTTGGGGCGCGACCCCAGCACATGGAATTTTGGCGACGCCTAGTTCACGACCACCAGTGAGTGGTCGACGAAGTTCATCGACAGTGGGCCGTCGTCAGTGGCGACCACGATGTCTTCGAGGCGCATGCCCCAACGACCCGGCAGGTAGATCCCCGGTTCGACGCTGAACGCGTGACCGGCAGCGAGGGGAAGGGTGTTGCCTTCCACCATGTACGGGTCTTCGTGCGCCTCCATCCCGATGCCGTGACCGGTGCGGTGGATGAAGTACTCGCCGAAGCCGGCGTCGGCGATCACCTTGCGGGCGGCGCGATCGACGTCCTGGCACGCAGCACCCACCACACCTGCGGCGACACCGGCGGCGTGCGCGGCGTGCAGCACGGCGTAGGCCTCGGCGATCTCGGCGCTCACCGGGCCGGTATGCACACAACGGGTGATGTCGCTGCAGTACCCGTCCATCGTGCCGCCGATGTCGCACAGCACCAGTTCGCCCTCACGGATCACCCGCGACCCGGCATGGTGGTGCGGCGAGGCCGCGTTCTCACCTGCGGCGACGATCGCGAAGTTCACCGACTGGTGGCCCTCGGCGAGAATCCGCCGCGACAGATCGGCGCTCACCTGGGCCTCGGTGCGACCGACGAGCGGCACCTCGCCGGCGTGCAGTTGTGCAGCGACTCGGTCGATCGCCGCACCGGCGGCCTGCAGGGCGGCGATCTCGGCATCGTCCTTGCGCATGCGCAGGTCGTTCATCACCGTGGTGCTACGCACGTACTGCGTCGCCGAGCTGGGCCAGTGCCCCAGCAGTTCGACGAGGAATCTGGCCCACATCGTGTCGCCCACTGCCGCCACCTGCGGACTCGGCAGCAGCCCGGCAACGAGCGCCACCGGGTCGTCGAGCTCGCCCCACGGCCGCAGTGTGAACACACCGGGCTGTTCCATGACGCGAGGGGCCTCCAGAGCTGGAATCACCAGCGTCACCTCACCGTCGCGGGGCACCACCAACATCGTCAGTCGTTCAAGTGGCATCGCCTCGTAGCCGGTCAGATACGGAAGGTCGCTGCCCACCGAGACGAGCAGTACATCGACCCCCGCACGCTCCATCGACGCACGGGCGCGGCCGATGCGTGAGCGGAACACCGAAGAAGGAGAGACAGCTTCCATCGGCACATTCTGGCGGCTCGTACGCTCCGACACGTGCGCGTATGCTCAGGATGTGCGCACTCGAACCATGAGCCTCGTCGTACTGATCGCGTTCGCCGCAGCGGCCTGCAGCGCCGCCGACCCCGGCGTCACCGCCACCCGCGCCCGCCAGGGCTCCGGCGGAGGCATTATCACCGGCGACACCACGAACGAGCCGCAGAAGGACTACCCGATCATCGACGGTGTAATCGACTTCGGTGAACGCGGACCCACCCACCCCGAGTACGACGGTTTCCTCACGGCCGCCATCGCCGACATCCAAAGCTTCTGGGCGACCAGCTTCACCGAGGTGTACGCCACGTCCTGGACTCCGCTGTCCGGTGGTGTCTATGCAGCGTATCCCGGGCGCGAAGCGCCGATACCGGGTTGTATCAACGCCCCTGCCGACTCCACGTATGAGGAGATCGCCCAAGGCGGTGCGTTCTATTGCAAGCTCAACGATTTCATGGCCTACGACGATGACGGCCTGCTCCCCAGCTTGGTCGACTCACTCGGCCGAGAGTCGGTGGCCATCGTGCTCGCCCATGAGTTCGGTCATGCAGTGCAGCAACGTGCCGGCGAATGGGGCCAATCGGGTGTCCTCAAGGAACAGCAGGCGGACTGCTTCGCCGGCGCGTGGTCGGCTCACGTGGCGTCAGGGGGCAGCGACACGATGACGTTCGACGACAAGGCTGTGCGCTCGGGCCTGGTCGGCATGTTGCAGATCGGCAAGCTGGGCGATCGGACCGACGGCACGAAACCACTCGACTCCAGCGATCCCCACGGCACGGGGTTCGACCGAGTCAGCGCCTTCCAGGACGGCTTCGAGGGTGGGCCACAGCGTTGTAAGGCCTTCTTCACCGAGGGTCGGATGAACAAGCTGATCAACATCGCGTTCGACCTGAACGATCCGAATGCTGGCAACCTGCCGCTCATCGATCCGAACCCGGATCCGACGAACGGCCCGAGCGACATCGTCACCATCATCCCCGCTGGCCTCGACGTCTTCTGGGTGGCACTCACCGCCGACAACTCGATCACATTCACCCCGCCCACATTCAGCGACTACCGCTCGCAGGGTCCGTTCCCCACGTGCTCGGGCATCGACGACGCTGCCTGGCCGAACAACGTGATCTACTGCCCGGACGACAACACCATCTATTGGGACAAGGACTTCGCCGTCAAGTTGTCGTCCGACCTGAACTTCGGCGACATGAGCGTGGGGTACCTGTTCTCCAACGCTTACAGCGAAGCGATTCAGGTTGCGCTGAAGACCACCACCTCCGGTGAGAACCGTGTGCTGGGCAACGACTGCCTCACCGGCGCCTGGGTTGCCTCGATCGTGCCCCCGTCCACCAACGAGAAGATCACGTTGTCGGCAGGCGACCTCGACGAGGCCGTCTCGACAGCGATCGCCCTCAGTGACCCCACCGCCGACACCAACAAGGTTGGCAGTGCCTTCGAGAAGGTGGATGCCTTCCGCACGGGTGTGCTCGGCGGCCTCGCGGCCTGCCAGGGGTAGCCCCGAACTACGACCCGGTCGTCGGCGGGATCGTCGTCGTCGTCGTCGGCGGTGTGGTGACCGTCGTCGTCGTAGCCACCGGCTTCTTGGTGGTGGTGGTCGCCACGACCGTGGTGGAGGTGGTGGTGGGCTCGAGGGTCAGCGTGCTGTGCGTGTTGCGGTAGTTGAACACCGGCGTGCTCTCGTCCTTGCTGTACTGCTCGGGTTCCTTCCCGTCGAGACCCCACACGTAGACACGGTCGTTCTTGGCGACGAGACCCGGGAAGTAGTTGGCGATCCACTGGGGGATGCGGATGCAGCCGTGCGACGCCGGCAGGTTCGGCACCTTGTCGGCGCCGTGCACCGCGATGCCGTAGTTGAAGTACACCGGGTTCATCATTCCGCCCAGCGGCCCGAGGCGCTTCCCCGGGTAGCGGCGGTAGAAGAGGAAGATTCCGCCGGGTGTCTTGGAGACACCGCACACATCTTTCAAGATCGTCTTCTCCAGCTTGACGCCGTAGTCGTCGGTGTCCTGCTCAATGACCTCACACCACTCCTGGCCGCTGCCGGAGGAGATGTGCGTGATCAGCTTCACCTGGTCGTTGGTGAACACGATTGCCGCCTGCAACGGCAGATAGATCTCCATGTGCGTGTTGTTCGGTTCCGACCTGCGCGGGTTGAAGACCAACGGGTCTTGCATTTTCTGCCACATCTCGTCGCTGACCACCCCGACCTGCTGGTCGTACGGGATGCCATTCACCAGTCCCTCGAAGGCCCAGACGGCCTGCTGCGTGCCGCCGCCGAAGTTGCCGTCGTTCGGGCCTGGATCGAAACCGAGATCGTGCAGTCGACGCTGCAGGGCCTCCACCTCGGGGCCCGAGGCACCCTTCCCCAGCGTCGCCGAGAGATGCGTCTTGGGCCCGGCCGTGCCGACCACCACGACGCCGGCCTTGGTGTTGGCCGGCACCGTCAGCTGCGCCTGATCGTCTCCCGGGTTGGGACCGGAGGCCTCATTGGAGTTGCCACCGCTGCCGGAGAAACCGACGAACACCACCACGGTGAGTACGACGGCTGCAGCGATCGCCGGAGTCCAACGCCCCATCGATGCTGTCTGTGTCGGCCGGGGTGTGGCACCGGTGTGCGCGCGACTGGCGCTCGGACGCGCTGCCGGACGAGCCGGCTCCTTCTGCGGAGGCCTGCGCGTACCCGACTGCGACGGTGAGCCATGCTGGCGGCGCGGTGGTTGTGCAGGGGTCCTACGGTCGGTCACGAACTACTCCGGGAGATGCGGATCGCCAATCTACCCGGTGGCCACGCACAGGGGGCCTCAGGGCACCTCAGGCGTTCGGGCCGACGACCGGCTTGATACCGCGCAGCTCCTTGCGCAGGGCCAACATCTCCTTGACGATCTTCTTGATCACCGCACCGGATGCCAATGTGCTCTCACCGCGGGTACGGGGGAAGTAATCGACGCCGAACTGGATGACGTCGTAGCCGAGCTTCCTGGTGCGGATGATGAGTTCGGCGTCGATGAACGACCCTTCGCTCTGCAACGTGATGTGTTCGAAGATGCGGCTGCGGCACAACTTGAACGCGAAGTTGATATCGCGCATGCGCACACCGAACAGACGGCGGATGAGCACGTTGTAGAAGAACGTGTACACCGCCCGCAAGGCACCTTCGCCAGTGCGGTCGAGGCGGTAGGCGCTGACGATGTCGGCCTCGTAGAGGCGCATCAGGCGCACGGCCTGGCTGACTTGCGCCATGTCGAACGGCAGATCTGCGTCGCTGTACAAAATGAGATCGCCGGCGGCCGTGGCGAAACCGGTCTTCATCGAACCGCCGAGTTTGCGGTTCACCGGGTGGTGCACGACGAGCACACGCGGGTCGGCGGCCGCCAGCGCATCAGCCAGTTCGGGAGTGCGGTCGGTGCTGGTGTCGTCGACGATGATGAGTTCGTAGTCGAGGATCTCGCCGCGGGCGAGCAACGCTTCGCACTCGATCTTGGCGTAGCCGACTGCTCGCTCGATGTACGCCTCCTCGTTCCACATCGGGAAGAAGATGCTGAGCTTGTTGAATGGCTCGCCGGTCACGACGAGAGACACTAGCGGCCAGGCGCTACCCTCGGCCGTGCATGGAGCCGACTGTCGACCTCGAACCGGAACTGCAACCGCAACCGCCGAAGCGGCAACGCGTCGTCGTGTTGCAGCCGGGGCATCTGCTGCCCGGATGGGGCAACCTGTTCTGGACCGGGTGGCTGCTCATCGGCGGCGGGTTCGGTGCCATCTGGTACAGCTCGCGGGTGACGGGCCTGTCCACCTGGTGGCTCGGCCCGCAGACCGAAGCCCGAATCTGGTTCCACCCGTTGCCGTTCATCGCCCCGTTCACGTTGTCGTTCCTCGCGCTGCGCATCACCCGCCACCTGCCCTGGTACGGCATGGTCGGGTCGGTCGCCGCCGCCGCGATTGCGGTCGGCGACTTGGCCGATCAGCCCCGTTACGCCGCGGTCGAGTTCGCCCTCGCCGGCGCCGGGCTGGCCATCTCCGTCGCCTCATTGGCCGGTCTGCTGCGGGCGGACAAGGGCGCAGCCGCCTGAGTCGGTAACCTCGGACTCGATGTCCAAGGTGCTCACTTCCCTCCCCGTCGGCGAACGCGTCGGTATTGCGTTCAGCGGCGGTCTCGACACATCCGCCGCCGTTGCCTGGATGCGGGAGAAGGGGGCCCACCCCTACTGCTACACCGCCGATCTCGGTCAGATGGACGAATCCGATCTGCCCGGCGTGCCCGACCGCGCCAAGGAGTACGGCGCAGAGGCCGCCCGCCTCATCGACTGCCGTACCGAACTGGTGCACGAGGGTCTCGTCGCCCTGCAATGCGGCGCGTTCCACATCACCACCGCCGGCAAGACGTACTTCAACACCACCCCACTCGGGCGGGCGGTCACCGGCACACTGCTGGTCACGGCGATGCACGAGGACGGCGTCGACATCTGGGGCGACGGCAGCACCTACAAGGGCAACGACATCGAGCGCTT
>CAIXHI010000030.1 GCA_903919215.1 uncultured Acidimicrobiaceae bacterium | reverse complement strand
TGCTCGAGGCCGAGGTTGCCTTCCTGGATGAGGTCGAGCAGGTCCATACCTTGGGGGAGGGGGTACCGGCGGGCGATGCTCACCACGAGGCGGAGGTTGGCACGGATGAAGCGATCCTTGGCCTCAGCGGCCTTGGCGACGGACGCCTTGAGCGCCGCACCTTTCTCGCCGGCGATGAGGCGGTCGGACGCATCGCGCCCGGCCTCGATCACACGCGAGAGTTCACGTTCTTCTTCCGCATTCAGCAGGGACACCTTGCCGATGTCGTTCAGGTAGAGACCGATTGAGTCATTCATGGCGCTTGTTCTCAACTTCTTGTTGCGTCGTCAGATTCCGCAGATGGGTGTGTCGTCAGACACATCGCCTCGGCAGTCCGGCCGGGGCGCCCTTCGCGACAAAGGAAGCACGGTTCCGCCACGGTGGCGGTGGGTCCGTACGTCCCGATCAGGGGGCTAATTGGGGGGGACAGGTCACAGTACTACATCGGTCAAGTTCTGTCATGCCAAGAGGAAAGATTCCGATAGGGTGACCGATGGTCCGCGTACCGCGGCACCTACAATCGCCGCCGTGCAGCACGTGAACGAGCAGGTCGAAGCCCTTTCAGGTCGGCGGATCGGGCTCTTCGGCGGAACGTTCGACCCCCCGCACGTCGGGCACTTGGTGACCGCGGTCAACGTCCGCCACGCATTGCGTCTGGACGAGATCATCCTGATGGTTGCCAACGAGCCCTGGCAAAAGGTCGGCTCGCGCCCGCTCAGTTCGGCCGCCGCCCGGTTGGCGATGGTCGAGGCGGCAGTCGCTGATGTGCCCGGTGTGGTGGCGGGGCGCCACGAGATCGATCACGGCGGCCCCAGCTTCACGGCCGATACATTGTCAGCCTTGGCTCAAGCACATTCTGGCGCAACTCTGTTCACGATCATGGGCGATGATGCTGCGGCGCGCTTCGAGACCTGGGATCGCTACACCGATGTGGCACGGGCGAGCACTCTGGTGGTGGTAGACCGCCCCGGAGCTCCGGTGCATCTCTCTGCCGACTTCGCGTGGGAGCGTGTGGAAGTACCCCGCCTCGATGTCTCCAGCACCGACCTTCGTGACCGTGTGCGCGATGGGCGGCCGCTCGACTATCTGGTGACGACGCCGGTGCTCACGCTGATCACTCAGATGGGTCTGTACCGGGAGGGCGGATGACAGCGTTCGACAGTGTGCGCCACAAGCGCACGACGGTGATGCTGGGAGCCAGCCTGGCCGTGCTGCTGGCAGTCGGCGGCTTCGCCTACGCCGGCGTGAAGGCGCTGCGCAAGTACGAGGGTGCGACGAAGGTGGGAACCAAGGAAATTCGCATTCCCACCACGCCGGTCGGCATGTTGGCGACGGTCGATGAGCAGAATCAGCTGACGTCGATCGAAGTCTTGGTGCTGCTGCCCCAGTCGAACCTCGGTGGCAGCATCGTCTCCGTGCCGGTGTCCGCCGACACGACGCTGGGAAACGGCACTGATCGGATTCCGTTCTCCGAGGTCTATGCCACGGGCGGGATCGATGAGCTGGCGTTGTCGGTGGAGAGCACCCTGTCGGTGACGCTCGACGTCTACCAAGTTGCTGATCCATCCACCTTGGCGGTGCTGCTGGGTCCGCTCGGCACGATCAATGCGACGCTCCCGACGGCTGCCGGCGAGGCGTTCCCGGCTGGGTCCATCGCGTTGACGCCCGAGCAGGCCGCTGAGGTGATCAACCACACCGAGGTCGGTCAGACCGACAGCGTCCGTCGTGGCGGCGTCGAGGCCGTGTGGGCAGCGGTTGCAGCGGCGGTCGGCTCGGGTCGTGCAGTGGACGGCGCTACGGCTGCCGGCACCACGGTGGACGGCGGCACGCTGGTCATCGCCAGCGTTGGCGACCTGCTGACTCGACTGTTCGCCGGTCCTGTGGGAGCCCGGGCGATTGCTGCAACTCCTGTCGATGCTGCGGCGAACCCCGGCAACAAGGATGTCGAGGCACTCGACCGCGTCGATGCAATCATGGTGCTGGCATCGATTGCTCCGCGGGCGATGTCCGCCCCG
>CAIXHI010000029.1 GCA_903919215.1 uncultured Acidimicrobiaceae bacterium | reverse complement strand
CTGGAACAGCACGCGACGGACTAGGGTGTGCCCGGCGTGGAGCGCTGGGGGCGTGCCCGTCTGCGTCGGGAGGAACCGAACGTGACTCGGCGCGCGATCGCCGCGGCCTACGCGCCGACCACCGGAGTGATCAACCCGTACGAGGCGTGCTTCGGACTGGCGGACAGCGCTGCCCGCAATGGCGTGGAGATCCGCACCGGTTGTCCCGTGACGGGTCTGCGCCACGACGGTGACCTGTGGACGATCACCACGGCCGATGGTCCGGTGGTCGCTCGGTTCGTGATCAACGCGGCGGGCGTGGCTGCCGCGTTGATTGCCACGATGGCAGGGGCGGGGGCGTACCGCATGCGGTTCCGCAAGGGTGAGGAGTACCTGCTCGACAAGCGACTGCAGGGAATCGTTCGCCACGTGATCTACCCCTGCCCGTCGCCGACCAGCAAGGGCGTGCTCGTGATCCCGACATATGACGGCACGATCATGATTGGCCCCACCGCCGACGAGGTGGACGACCCCGCCGACCTGGCCACGACGGTGGACGGAGCAACCAGGATCATCGCCGCCGCGAGCCGCCTGGTACCGGGAATCAGCGAGCGCGATGTGATCGCCGAGTTCGCGGGTATGCGGGCGGTGCTCGACGATGAGGATTTCCGTATCGGGTCGACTGCCGCACCGGACTTCTTCGACGTGGCCGGCATCCAGTCGCCCGGGCTGACGGCCGCCCCCGCGATCGCGGTCATGGTGGTCGAACTGCTGCGCGACGCGGGCCTCGAACTCGCGGAACCCGTCACTCCGGGCGCGCCACTCCCGCCGTTCGTGCACTTCGCCGACGCTCCCCTCGCTCGGCAGCAGGAACTTGCGAACTCCGACCCGCGCTACGGGCACATCGTGTGTCGCTGCGAGATCGTCACTGAGGCGGAGGTGTGCCAGGCGATCGCTCGCGGTGCCGCCACACTCGACGGGATCAAGTTCCGCACCCGTGCGGGGATGGGTCGCTGTCAGGGCGGATTCTGCACGTCGCGGTGTATGGCGCTGCTGGCCAGCGAACTCGCTGTTCCGCTCGCAGCAGTCACCAAGCGCGGTGGCGACTCGTGGCTGGTGGTCGATCGCGACGAGGGGGTGCTGCCGTGATCGACGACCGCCTGCACCTGCTGCGCAGCGAGTACGACGTCACCGTGATCGGCGGCGGGCCAGCGGGTCTCGGCGCGGCGGTCGCTGCTCGCGCTGCCGGTGCCGAACGGGTGCTGGTGATCGACCGCGACACCGTGGCCGGCGGGGTGCTGCTGCAGTGCATCCATTCGGGGTTCGGGCTGCACCGCTTCGGCGAGGAACTCACTGGGCCCGAGTATGCGCAGCGGGTGCTCAGCGAGGCCCTCGACGACGGCGTCGACGTGGTGACCAATGCGTTTGTTCTCGACGTCGCTCCGGATCATTCCGTCACGGTCGCCTCGCCGCGCCACGGCGTGGTCACAGTGCAGTCGCGGGCGACCGTGCTGGGGATGGGGGCGCGCGAACGCACACACAGCGCGATCCGCATCCCTGGCGACCGGCCCGCAGGTGTGTTCACCGCCGGGTTGGCGCAGCGGTTGGTGAACATCGACGGTGTCCTTCCCGGTCGGCGGGTGGCGATCCTCGGCTCGGGCGATATCGGTCTGATCATGGCGAGGAGGCTGACGCTGGAGGGTGTGGAAGTGGTGGGTGTGTTCGAGTTGCAGCCGCACCCGAACGGCCTGACCCGCAACATCGTGCAGTGTCTGCACGACTTCGACATCCCGTTGCACCTGTCGACGACGGTGGTCGGCATCCATGG
>CAIXHI010000028.1 GCA_903919215.1 uncultured Acidimicrobiaceae bacterium | reverse complement strand
GGCACCCATGTGGCGCCGCCCTCGGACACCAGCACCTTGAGGTCGGGGTGACGATCGAGCGCACCGGAGGCGACCATCTTCATCGCCGCGCGCTGGCCGGAGAATGTGGTCTCGGTGTAGTTGAGCACTGCGCCGCCGGGGCCGCGGTAGCTGACGCCGACCTGCCCGCCGGCGGTGTAGTCGATCGGGTCGGTGCCGATGTGGAAGGCGATCACCATGTTGGCGGCTTCGCAGGCGGCCCAGAAGGGTTCCCAGTCGTCGAAGTTGTAGTCACGGGTGATCGCTGGGGGAGTGGTGGGCAAGAACACTGCACGGAAGCCCATCTGAGCAGTGCGCTCGACCTCGTCGACCGCGTCTTGGATGGACAGCATGCTCACCTGAGCGGTGGGGACGAGGCGTGGTGAGCGGCGCAGGATCTGGTCGAGTGCCCAGTCGTTACTGACCTTGCTGGCTTCACGGACGGCCTCGGGTGTGCGGAACATCGAGTTCCACATGCCGAGCGACGGGAACACGACCTCGCCCCAGATGCCCTCCTGGTCGAGGTCGGGGAGGCGCTTGGCCACGTCGCTGTGTCCGGGAGCCTGCCCAGACTTCTCGAAGAACTCCAACTGGGCTGCGCCGGGCAGCCTGCGGCGGAAACTCTGACCGTCGACGAACACGGTCTCGTGGGTGCCATCAGCATCCTTCTCGCTACGCGGCATCAACTCGGCGAGGTGCGCCGGCAGGCTCGTCTGCCACAGGTCGGCGGGCTCGATGAAGTGCGAGTCGCCGGAGTTGGACCAGATCTTGTTGGCGGTGGCAGCGGGAGTCATCTGCACAGCGTACGTTGCTTTGGCGAATTATGATAGTCACGCTTTCAAATAGCTGGAAACTGCGGTGACCAGCACCGCTGGCAAAGGCTTCGCCCTGCTGAGGACCTAGATTTGTCGTATGTCGCCTGCCGCGCCGGTCACTCGCACAGACCCTCGCTCGGCGCGTACGCGGGCCGTGGTGCTGGCGGCCGCGGCGAAGGTGATCGCCGAGGAGGGCGCTGGGGCGGTCACCCATCAACACGTCGCCGAACGGGCAGGGGTCGGCCGGGCCACGATGTACCGCCACTGGCCCACGGCTGCTGACCTGTTGTACGAGGCGCTCGCCGAGGTGGACGCACCGCTGTTCCGCCACGGTGCCGGCCCGTTCCTGCCGTGGTTGCGCGCTGAGCTGCGCCGTATCGCCACCGAGCTCGGTCAGCCCCAGAGCATGCAGTTCGCGGTCGCGTTGATGAGCCGAGTGCAGTTCGATCCCGCTGCGGTGGTGCTGCGCGATCGGTTGGTCGCGCGTGCACAGGCACCGCTGATCGCGGCGGTGCATCGCGCCATCCGTGACGGTGAGCTCACCGGTGTGCCACCGCTCGGCGACCTGCTGGCCACCCTCGTCGGCCCATTGCAGTTCCGCGCAATGTCGGAGGGTCGGCCGACGTCGAACGAGTTCGTCGACGCAGTGATCGATGGTGCGTTCGGCCAGTACTTACCGACGTGATCGGGGATTGGTGACGACGCGTTTGGCGCGCCGTCAGTCGTCGACGAGCGTGATCGCCCGTTCGGGGCAGGCGGCGACGGCTCGTTGCGCTGCGGCGACCTGCTCGGCTGTCAGAGTGCCGTCACCGAGCACATAGCCGTGGCCGAATTCGTCGTCGCCGAACAGTTCGGGGACGAGCGCATAACAGCGTCCGTGGCCGGTGCACAGGTCGGGGTTCTGGACGACCTTCATGACACGGCTCCTGCATCCCACGTGAGGTGGACGGAGTTGAGGTGCAGTGTGCCTGCTGGCCATGTGCACGACGGCTGTGTGCCAGGGGCCAGGCTGAACTCGGGCAGCGTGCTCATGACCTCCTCCAACATCAGCTTCAGTTCGCGCCGGGCGAGGTGCGAGCCCAGACAGCGGTGAATGCCGCCACCGAAGGAGAGGTGGCCGCGGTCGGCATTGTCGACATCGATGTCGTCGGCGCTCGGCCGGTCTTCACGGTTGGCGGAGCCGAGCACCAGGAAGGTGAACGCGCCGGCGGGGATCTTGACCCCGCACACCTCGGTGTCCGAGAGCGTGACGCGGGGGGTCATCGGCGCCGGTAACTCCAGGCGCAGGATCTCTTCGATCACCTTGCCGCCGAGGTCGGGGTTCTCCCGGACCTGACGCTGCAACTCGGGTCGCTGGGCCAAGTGATACAGCAGGAACGAGATCGAGGCGGTGACCGTGTCGAGGCCGGCGATCACGAACAGGAAGCACAGGCCGAGCACTTCCTCATCCGTCCAGGCGTCGTCACCCGTCAGCGCCAGCACAGCGCTCAGCGAATCGTTGCTGGGGTGGGCGCGCTTCTCGGTGATGTAGCCCTGCAGGTAACCGAACAGGTTCATGGCCGCGTTGACCTGCTGCTCGTCCATATCGGCGGGGTTCATCCCCGAGGCCTGAATGATGGCCTCGGTCCATTCGATGAACGTGTCGCGGTCCTTCAACGGCATACCGAACAGGGTGAGGATCACGCTCGTCGGATACAGCGAGCCGAGGTCGCGGACGACTTCGCACTCGCCGCGGTGTTTGAAGCCATCGACGAGTTCGCGGACTTGGCGACGCAGTTCCGGCTCGAGTGGAGTAACCACGCGCGGCGCGAACATCGGATCGAGGATGCGCCGGTAGCGGATCTGCGCCGGTGGGTCGACCGCGATTGGAATCAGGGGGACAGGGCTACCGAGCGACTCGAACGCCTTCGCCGAACTGAAGATCTCGGGGTGCTGGTGGGCGAAGCGGATCGCGGCGACGCTGGTGAGGTACCAGACGCCATCGCGTTCGTAGACCTCGCCGGGCTCGGTGAAGTACTTCCAGCCGAGCGCGCGGTCGAGCTGCAGTGGCGCAGCGCTACGGAAGGGCTGTGGGTCGTTGAGGACGTCCGTCATGGCGTGAGTTTGTCTCCTGTCGTGTTGTGGGTCAAGTTGTCTCAGAGGGTTCGTCGG